>CAZNTY010000565.1:0-17948 GCA_964576085.1 uncultured Undibacter sp.
GGCTATGTCAAATTTCTCGGCGATGATAATGCCGCCTCGACACCGGATCGCGAGGCCGTCGAAGCGATGAGCGAAGCCGATAAAAAAGAAGCTTTCATCAATCAAAAAGTCGGCGCCCGCGCTGCCGTAGTGGCGGCCGGACCGATTGCCAACTTCATTCTGGCGATCGTCATATTCGCCGCGATCTTCGCCTTATTCGGCAAGCAAAGCACCAGCGCGCGGGTCGATACCGTGCAGCCCGGCAGCGCCGCCGCTGTGGCCGGATTTGAGCCGGGCGATCTCGTGCTCTCAATCGACGGCACCAAGATCGACAGCTTCTCCGACATGCAGCGCATCGTCAGTGCGAGCGCCGGCTCGACCCTGACGATCGAGATCGAGCGCGGCGGCATCCATCAGACTCTCAAGGCTGTCCCCGAGCTCAAGGATATCAAGGACGGGTTCGGCAATTCGCATCGTATCGGCGTGCTTGGCATCAGTCGCTCGATGCTGCCGGGGGACATCAAGGTCGAACGAGTCGATCCGCTTACCGCCGTCGTGATGGGTGCCCAGGAAACATGGTTCGTCATCGACCACACCCTGTCTTATATCGGCGGGGTTTTTGCGGGCCGTGAAGGTGCCGATCAGCTCGGCGGACCGATTCGGATCGCGCAGGTGTCCGGTCAGGTCGCTACCGCCGGTTTCGTGCCATTGCTTCATCTTACCGGCGTGTTGTCGGTTTCGATCGGATTGCTCAATCTGTTTCCGATTCCGCTGCTCGATGGCGGTCACCTTTTGTTCTATCTGATCGAAGCAGTGCGCGGACGCCCATTATCGGAGCGCGCGCAGGAGGTGGGTTTCCGGATCGGGCTCGCGATCGTCGTCATGTTGATGATTTTTGCGACCTTCAACGACATCCTGCACCTTGCGACATCCTGACCCGTGACTTGGCGGTAACTTTTTGCGCCTAAAAGGAACTTGTGTGGGGAAGAACGTTTGCAGCGCCATCAAAACGCTGTAAAAACTGACCAAAGCTAGCCCGACAGTCGGTGATTCCGCGGCGGGGACGGCCGTAGGGAAAAGGGCGCGTTACGAATGGGACTTTGTGTGCGGGTTATGCGAGGGCTGGTCTTCCTCAGCGTGGTCCTCGCCGGGACCGCTGTTGCTACGGCCTTTTTTCATATTGCAGCTCAAGATGTTGCGGTTGCCCAGACCGTTCAGTCGATCGTGGTTGAGGGTAATCGCCGGGTCGAGGCCGAGACGGTCCGGTCCTATTTTAAGCCCGGCCCGAATGGCCAACTTGATGCCGTCCGGATCGACGAAGGCCTCAAGGCGCTGATTGCCACCGGTTTGTTCCAGGACGTCCATATCAGCCGCGCCAGCGGCCGCCTGGTGGTCACGGTCGTTGAGGCGCCTGTGATCAACCAGATCGTGTTCGAGGGCAATAAGAAAGCCAAGGACGACCAGCTCTCGGCCGAAATCCAGTCAAAGGCGCGCGGCACGCTCTCACGCGCGATGGTGCAGGCTGACGTCCAGCGCATCATTGAAATCTATCACCGTAGTGGCCGGTTCGATGTACGGGTCGAACCGAAAATCATCGAGTTGCCAAACAACCGCGTGAACCTGGTCTTCGAGATCAACGAGGGGCCGAAGACCGGCATCAAAGCGATCAACTTTGTCGGAAATCACTTCTATTCCGGCTCCCGTCTCAAGGAAGTCATCAAGACTGCGACCAGCAACTGGCTGAGCTTCCTCCAGACGACGGACATTTATGATGCCGACCGGCTCGAGGCCGATCGCGATCTGTTGCGCCGCTTCTATCTCAAGCACGGCTTTGCTGACGTGCGCATCCTGTCTGCGACCGGTGTCTACGATCCGGCCGCCAAAGGCTTTATCATCACCTTCACGATCGATGAGGGCGCGCAATACCGGGTCGGAACGGTTGACGTGCGCTCGAGTGTGCATGCGCTCGATCCGGCGACCCTACATTCGAAGCTGCGCCTTTCGCCCGGCCAGATCTACGATGCCGACATGGTCGACAAGACCATCGAGGGCCTCACGATCGAAGCGGCCAAGCGCGGCTACGCCTTCGCCACCGTCAAGCCCGAGGCTGACCGCAACTTCCAGACCAAGATCATCAATCTGGTATTCAACGTCGAGGAAGGGTCGCGGGTTTATATCGAACGCATCAACATCCACGGCAATACGCGCACGCGCGATTACGTGATCCGGCGGGAATTCGATATCGGCGAAGGCGATGCCTACAATCGCGCGCTGATCGACCGCGCGGAACGCCGGCTCAACAATCTGAACTATTTCAAAAAGGTCAAAATTACCAACGAACCGGGGTCGGCCCCTGACCGCGTGGTGGTAAATGTTGATGTCGAGGAAAAATCGACCGGAAACATCGCTCTCGCCGGCGGGTATTCGACGGCTGAAGGTTTTATCGGTGAGATCAGCGTCACTGAAACCAATCTGATGGGCCGCGGGCAATATGCGCGCGCAGCGCTGCGCTATGGGCAGTACTCACGTGGCGTCGAACTGAATTTTGCCGAGCCTTATTTCCTCGGCTACCGGGTCGGCGCCGGAATCGACTTGTATTGGAAGGATTCGCTCGCCTCGGACTATGTGTCCTATTCGACCAAGACGGTTGGCACGAACCTTCGGCTGGTATTTCCTTTGAGCGAAGAAATCTCATTCTCGCCCCGCTACTCGATCTATCAGCAGGAAATCACGCTGCCGAGCTATCTCAACAACTGTAACAACATCAATCCGAACAGCGCCAACGGCACATATCCGACCAGCACCACGGGATGGATCGACCCGGCAACCGGTCTTCCCTTCACACGGAATTGTTATGCCGACGGCGAAGCGTCGCTCGCCGCCCGCAAGGAATTGTCGGCGGGCGCGGTTCTCACGTCGGCGCTTGGTTACACATTGACCTACAACACCCTCGACAACAACAAGACGCCGACCAACGGCTCCTTCGTTGAATTCAAGCAGGATCTCGCCGGCATCGGCGGGGACGTCAATTACATCCGCAGCACGATCAATGCCCGGCAATATGCCGAGGTCCTTCCTGACGTTGTGGGCATGGTGCGGCTCCAGGCCGGCCACATCGCGGCATGGGGCGGCAAGGATTTGCGGATGCTTGATCATTTCCAGCTGGGCGGTGATCTCGTGCGAGGCTTTGCGCCCGCCGGCATCGGCCCGCGCGATCTGACCTGCAAAACACCCAATGGCGATGGCGCGAACTGCGATGCGCTGGGCGGCACGCTGTACTGGGGCGCGACCGCCGAAGTGCAGACGCCGCTGTATTTCTTGCCGAAGGACGCCGGCGTTAAGATCGCGGGCTTCGTCGATGCCGGTTCGTTGTGGGATTACGTCGGACCTACCTCGTGGATGAAGCAGACGATGTATCTCGGCGATTCCAATAATGGCGCGCCGGTCCGCGCCGCTGCCGGCGTCGGCGTGTTGTGGGATTCCCCGCTTGGCCCGATCCGCTTCGACTTTGCCTTCCCGTTCCTCAAGCAATCTTATGATCGGACGCAGTGGTTCCGGTTCAGTGGTGGAACGAGTTTCTGATCTGACCTACAGGCGGGCGGCATGAGCGGGCCGGTCTTCTTCGAACGCGGGGCCGGTCTCACCATCGAAGACATCATCAAGTTGAGCGGCGCGACGCCGCGTGGCGCGGTCACGCCGGGACTGCGGATTCATGACGTTGCGGCGATCGACCGGGCCGGTCCTGACGACCTGACATTTGCAGAAGATCGGGACCAGCAGGCACTCACTGTAAGCCAGGCAGGCGCCTGTTTCGTGCGCGACGACCTCGTCTCCTCTGTCGCTCCGAGCGTTCTGGCACTCGCGGTCGGTGATCCCTATCGCGCTTTCGTTCTGGTGGCTTCGGCGCTTTATCCGCAGGCCCTGCGGCCGTCATCTTTGTTCGCGACGAAGGGCGCGGCGGCAAGCGCCCTGATACATCCGCAGGCGCGGCTTGAAGCCGGGGTGACCATCGACCCCGCCGCCATGGTCGGTCCGCACGCGGAAATTGGCGCGGGGACGCTGATTGGCCCGATGGCGGTGATCGGTCCCGGTGTGCGAGTCGGCCGTGATTGCGTGGTCGGTCCCGGCGCCTCGTTGACAAATGTCTTGATCGGCGACCGGGTTGTCATTCACGCCGGTTGTCGCATCGGCGGCGGCTTCAATGTCCGGTCGCTATCCGGGCGCTTCGGCGCAGCACCGCAGCTCGGCCGCGTGATCATCCAGGACAAGGTCGAGATCGGCGCGAATTGCACGGTCGATCGCGGCATTTGCCGCGACACGGTTATAGGAGAGGGAAGCAGGGTGGACAGCCTGATCCACATCGCCGCGGATGTCATGGTGGGCCGGCTCTGTGAAATAGTCTCGACCGGATCGTCGCATGAGATATTGTCGCCTGACGACGCCAACTTCGGCCCGCCGACGTTCGACGACGGCATCCGGATTGCAGCGTCAGCTGTGGGTCGTATGAGCGCAGCCGTGCAGACAGGCAGGATTTCGCAATGAACGAAGCCGTTACCCAGGTGGATGCGGTCGGTATTACGTCGATCCTCAAGCTGCTGCCTCACCGTTATCCGTTACTGATGGTCGATCGTGTGACCGGCATTCGCGGCGAGGAGTTCGGCATCGGTATCAAGAATGTGACCTTCAACGAGCCGCAGTTTCTGGGGCACTTCCCGAACAATCCGATCTTTCCCGGCGTATTGCTGATCGAAGGCATGGCGCAGACCGCCGGCGTTCTTTGCATTCTCTCGTGGCCAAAAGGCTCGCCGCCGCCTTACGTTTACTTCATGACGATTGATGGAGCGAAATTTCGCAGGCCGGTGGTGCCCGGCGACACCGTTGAATTTCATATGACGCTGCTGCGCCGGCGCAAGAACATGTGGTGGTATCGGGGCGAAGCGAAAGTCGGAAGCGAATTGGCGGCCGAGGCCACGGTCAGCGCGATGATGAGTGATCGGTGAGGCGTCGGTGACCAATATCGATCCAACCGCGCGGGTCGCACGCGGCGCAGAACTGGGCCGCGACGTCTCGATCGGACCCTACTGCGTCGTCGGCCCGAAGGTGACGATCGGTGATGGTTGCCATCTGCTCACTCACGTCCATGTCACCGGGCGCACCACCATTGGCGTGCGAACTAGAATTTCCGCGTTTGCATCGCTCGGCACGCCACCGCAATCCGTGCACTATCGCGGCGAAGATACCGCCC
This sequence comes from uncultured Undibacter sp., assembly GCA_964576085.1. Lineage (GTDB taxonomy): Bacteria > Pseudomonadota > Alphaproteobacteria > Rhizobiales > Xanthobacteraceae > Pseudolabrys. The sequence goes on from CAZNTY010000565.1 coordinate 5,225, forward strand.
TGATGATCGGCGCCGACTGCGACATTCGCGAACATGTCACCATGAACATCGCGACCGCCGAAGGCGCGCAGGTGACGAGCGTTGGCGACCATTGCATGTTCATGGTGGGCTCCCATGTCGCACATGACTGCAAGGTTGGCGATCACGTGGTGTTCGCCAATAATGCGACGCTCGGCGGTTTCGTTGAGATCGGCAATTACGTGTTTCTGGGCGGGCTGTGCGCGGTGCATCAGTTCACCCGCGTCGGCGATTACGCCATCGTCGGCGGCCTCGCCGGCGTGACGCTTGACGTCATTCCCTATGCGGCCGTGGTCGGCCATCGCGGCCGGCTCGCCGGACTGAACCGCGTCGGCCTCAAGCGGCGAGGCTTCTCGCCGGCCGACATCCACAAGATCTACCGGGCCTACCGCGGTCTGTTTTTTGGCGCCGGGACGTTCGCGGATCGGTTCGCCAGAATGGCTGCTGAACATTCGGGCGAGCCCCATGTCGCGCGCATGATTGATTTCATCAATGCGGGCACCTCGCGGCAGCTGATGCATCCGCGCAGAGCCGGCGACGAATCCTAGAGGCGGGCCACGATGAGCGCCCAACACGGCGATGCGCAGGGACCGCTCGCAATCATCTGCGGCGGCGGCACATTGCCCTTTGCGGTCGCTGATGCGGTGCTCGCAGGTGGCCGCGAAGCCGTTCTATTCGCGCTCACCGGGGTTGCCGACAGCGGGCGCGTACCCCGCTATCGACATGAGTGGCTGTCAATGGGGCAGGGCGGCAAGCTATTCGCGCGAATGCGCGATTACGGATGCCGCGACGTCGTCATGATTGGCTCGCTGACGCGGCCGCCGTTGTGGAAAATCCGTTTCGGCTGGCAGACGTTGCGGCTGCTGCCGACGATCGTTTCAAGCGTGCGCGGGGGCGACAACCACCTTTTGTCGACCATGGAGCGCATTCTGGCGCGCTACGGCTTTCGCGTCGTCGCCGCGCATGAGGTCGCGCCGGAGCTCCTGGTGCGTGAGGGGGTTATGAGCCGGCGCAAGCCACGCGCGAGCGACGAGGTCGATATCGCGCAGGGATTTTCGTTGCTGCGAGCACTCGGCCCATTCGATGTGGGCCAAGCCGTGGTTGTCATCAATCGGCACGTGATAGCCATCGAAGGCGTCGAGGGGACAGACGCGATGCTCGCCCGCGTCGCCGACCTGCGGCGCGCCGGACGCCTCAATGCTCCGCACGGGGTCGGCGTCCTGGTCAAAGCGCCGAAGCCTGATCAAGACCGGCGGTTCGACCTGCCGACAATCGGCCCACGCACGGTCGAGGCAGCGCGGGAGGCCGGGCTGGCCGGGATCGCCGTCGCGGCCGGTGAAACGCTGGTTGCTGAACCGCAACAGGTCGTAACGACGGCTGACCGGGCCGATCTGTTCGTTGTCGGGCTCAAGGCGTCGGCCTGATGGCTCAGACGCGCAAGGAACTGCACGTGTTTCTGGTCGCCGGGGAAGAGTCGGGCGATCGGCTCGGGGCGTCGCTGATGCGTGCACTCAAGACCAGGGCCGGGGACGCCGTGCGCTTTTCCGGGATGGGCGGCGACCACATGAGGCAAGAAGGGCTCGCAACACTCTTTCCGCTGGAGCGAACGGCGATCATTGGTTTTGGTCAGATTCCCCGGCTACTGCGCGGATATCTCCGTCAAATCCGCGAGATTGCAGCACGCGTGGTGGCGGAACGGCCCGACGTGCTGGTGATCATCGACAGTCCCGAATTCACCCACCGGATCGCCAAACGCGTGCGCAAGCAGGCGCCGGACATCCCGATCGTCGACTACGTATCGCCCTCGGTGTGGGCGTGGCGGCCTTGGCGCGCGCGGGCGATGCGGCGCTACGTCGATCACGTAATGGCCCTGCTGCCGTTCGAGCCCGCGGCGATGGCGCGCCTCGGCGGGCCGCCTTGCACATATGTGGGGCATCCACTGAGCGAACGCGTCGGTGCATTGCGTCCCAGCGGGGAGGAGGCCGGGCGTCGTGAGACGCCGCCGCCGGTCGTCTTGCTGCTGCCTGGAAGCCGTTCCGGCGAGATTGACCGCATGCTGCCGATTTTCCGGGGCGTGGCCGAGCGAATCGCGCGGGAGATCGGCAGCGTCGAGTTCGTGTTGCCGACTGTGCCGTCGCTGGCAGACCGCCTCAGAGCGGCGGTAGCGATGTGGCGTATCCCGGCGCGGGTCGTCTGCGAACAGCGCGACAAGGATGCCGCGTTCCGCGTCGCACGGCTCGCGGTGGTGAAATCCGGTACCAGCACGCTCGAACTGGCCATTGCCGGTGTACCGATGGTAGCGGCCTATAAGCTCGGCTTGTTCGAAGCCGTGGTCGGCTATCTAGCCATCAATGTGCCGTCGATCATCCTCGCCAACCTGGTGCTGGGGGAAAACGTCGTGCCGGTCTTCCTGCAATACCTGGCGACGCCGACACGGATTGCGACAGCGGCGCTCGACCTTCTCAAGGAAGGCCCGGCTCGCTCACGCCAGATCGAGGCGTTCAAGCGCCTCGACGCTGTGATGGAGATCGGTCAGGCGGTGCCGAGCGAACGCGCCGCCGGTATCGTCCTCGATCATACGCGAGGGCGACCGGCTGATTACTTTCGCCGCGAAATCGGAACGTAGTCCCGCTGGGTCGCGCCGGTATAGAGCTGCCGCGGTCGGCCGATCTTCTGCGCCGGATCCTCGATCATCTCTTTCCATTGGGCGATCCAGCCGACGGTGCGCGCAACCGCAAACAGCACGGTGAACATCGTGGTCGGGAAACCCATCGCCTTCAGCGTGATGCCCGAATAGAAGTCGATGTTTGGATAGAGCTTCTTCTCGATGAAATACTCGTCATGCAGCGCGATTTTCTCGAGCTCCAGCGCGACGTCGAGCAGCGGGTCGTCCTTGATGCCAAGCTCGGTCAGGACCTCGTGGCAGGTCTTCTGCATGATCTTGGCGCGCGGATCGTAGTGCTTGTAGACGCGGTGGCCGAAGCCCATCAGGCGGAACGGATCATTCTTGTCCTTGGCGCGCTTGATATATTCCGGGATACGCTCGGGCCGGCCGATCTCACCCAGCATGTTGAGCGCGGCCTCGTTGGCGCCGCCATGGGCCGGGCCCCAAAGGCAAGCGCAACCGGCCGCGATGCAGGCGACCGGATTGGCGCCGGACGAGCCGGCGAGCCGCACGGTGGAAGTCGAGGCGTTCTGCTCGTGGTCGGCATGCAGGATGAAGATGCGGTCCATCGCCCGCGCCAGCACCGGGTTCGGCTTGTAGTCCTCCGCCGGCACTGCAAAGCACATGCGCAGGAAGTTCGAGGCGAAGTCGAGGTCGTTCTTCGGATAAATGAACGGCTGCCCGATCGAGTATTTGTAGGCCATCGCCGCCAGCGTCGGGATCTTGGCGATCATTCGGATCGACGCAATCATGCGCTGATGTGGGTCCGAGATGTCGGTCGAGTCGTGATAGAAGGCCGACAGTGCGCCGACCGAGCCGACCATCACCGCCATCGGATGCGCGTCACGCCGGAAGCCCTGGAAGAACCGGCTCATCTGCTCATGCACCATGGTGTGGCGCGTCACCCGGTAATCGAAATCAGCTTTTTGCGCGGGCGTCGGCAGTTCGCCGTAGAGCAGCAGATAGCAGGTTTCGAGAAAATCCCCGTGCTCGGCGAGTTGCTCGATCGGATAACCGCGATAGAGAAGAATGCCTTCCTCGCCATCGATATAGGTGATCTTGGACTCGCAGCTCCCGGTCGAGGTGAAGCCGGGATCATAGGTGAACATCCCGGTCTGGTTGTAAAGCTTGCTGATATCGATGACAGATGGCCCTATGGTGCCCTCGTAGACCGGGAAATCCTGGTTGACGTTACCGACGGTAAGTGAGGCCGTCTTTTTCTGTCCGGTCGTCTTGGCATCCATGGTCGGTTCCTCGAATGGAAGCGGCAGCCCGTCAGGCGCGCTCGGGTTTCGGCGTAGCTTATCCCTATGTGCACTGCAAGATAGCGTTCACAAGCCATGCCTTCCAGATAAGTCAGGCTTGCGCGTTCTGGCCTGTCCGCAGAAGCGTCAGGCCGCGCGGGCCGCCGCTTGGTCGCGCAACCGTGCCAGGGATTCGTCTTTTCCAAGCACCGCCAGCACGTCGAAGATCGGCGGTGAGGTGGTCTTGCCGGTGAGCGCGGCCCGCAATGGCTGCGCCACGGCGCCTAGTTTGAGCCCGGCCTGCTCGGCGTAGGCGCGCAGCACGGCCTCCGTGCTGCCGGCGTTCCAGTCCGTGACCGCTTCCAGGCGCGGAATTAATGCCGCAAGCACCGCCCTGGCGTCAGTCGTAAGTACCGCCTTGGCTGCCTCGTCCAAAGCAAGCGGACGCCCAGTCCAGATGAAGCGTGATCCTTCAAAGAGTTCGACCAAGGTCTTGGCACGCTCCTTTAAGCCGGGCATGGCCGCCGCCAGCCTGGCGCGAAGTGCCGGAGTCATCTTCGACGCGAGTTCGTTACCGCCCGCAACGAAACCGAGAATCCCCTCCATCGCCACCACCAGATCGGCGTTGGAAAGTGCCCGCATGTAATGCGCGTTCAGGCTTTCCAGTTTGGCAAAGTCGAAGCGGGCGGGTGAGCGGCCGATCTGCGGCAGATCGAATGCTGCAATCATTTCCTCGGTTGAAAAAATTTCCTGATCGCCGTGGCTCCAGCCCAGACGCACGAGATAATTGCGCATGGCGACCGGCAAGTAGCCCATCGCACGGTAAGCGTCGACGCCGAGCGCGCCGTGACGCTTCGACAGTTTCGAGCCGTCCGGTCCGTGGATCAGCGGAATGTGCGCCATCGTCGGCACGGCCCAGCCGAGTGCTTCATAGATCTGCTTCTGCCGGGCACCGTTGGTGAGGTGATCGTCGCCGCGGATGATGTGGGTGATGTTCATGTCGTGATCGTCGACGACGACCGCGAGCATGTAAGTCGGGGTGCCGTCCGAGCGCAGGAGCACCAGGTCGTCGAGGTCGCTGTTCTGCCAGACCACGCGCCCCTGTACTTGGTCGTCGATGACCGTCTCGCCTGTGAGAGGTGCCTTGAGCCGGATCACCGGCTTGACGCCGGCAGGTGCCTTGGACGGATCGCGGTCCCGCCAGCGCCCGTCATAGAGCTTGGAGCGGCCCTCGCGCCGGGCCGCTTCCCTCATCTGCGCGAGCTCCTCCGGGCTGGCGTAGCAGCGATAGGCCTTGCCGGCGGCAAGAAGCTGCTCAGCGACCTCGCGGTGGCGCGTGGCGCGAGTATGCTGGAACACGATCTCGCCGTCCCAGGTCAGCCCCAGCCACGACAAGCCATCGATGATGGCGGCAATCGCGGCGGCGGTCGAGCGCTCGCGATCGGTATCCTCGATCCGCAGCAGCATCTTGCCCTGACGCCCGCGCGCGTAGAGCCAGTTGAATAGCGCCGTGCGCGCTCCCCCGATATGGAGAAAGCCGGTTGGCGAAGGCGCAAAGCGGGTCACGACGGAGTTGGCCATCGCGGTTCCTGTAGCATAGCTACGGAAAAACGCACCAAGCGCGGGACATCTGGGCCCTTGCTCCGGGGGAGCGGGCTTGGCAGATAGGCGCCTCAACCGAACGGACTTACAGGCGGATGACGGTCACAAATGAGACCACTGGCGCGGGCGCTGCGGAGGGGGCCACCCCGCGCGATTTCATCCGCGACATCGTCGCGGCCGATCTGGCCGCCGGCCGGGTCAAGACAGTCGTTACCCGTTTTCCTCCGGAGCCGAACGGGTACCTCCATATTGGCCACGCCAAGTCGATCGCGCTCAATTTCGGCATCGCCGCGGAGTTCGGCGGGCGCTGTAATCTGCGTTTCGACGATACCAATCCGGCCAAGGAGGAGCAGGAATACATCGATGCCATCAAGCGCGACGTGAGCTGGCTTGGCTACAAATGGGACAATCTCTTCCACGCATCCGACTATTTCGAGCGGCTGTATGACTGGGCCGAGCACCTGATCCGTGCCGGCAAGGCTTATGTCGACGACCAGTCGCAGGAGGAGATGCGGCTCGCGCGCGGCACGCTGACGGAAGCCGGCGAGGACAGTGCGTTCCGCACCCGCAGCGTGGACGAGAACCTCGACCTGTTCCGCCGCATGCGCGCCGGCGAATTCCCGAACGGCGCCCGCGTGCTGCGTGCCAAGATCGATATGGCGTCCGGCAATATCAACCTGCGCGATCCGGTGCTTTATCGCATCCTGCATGCCCATCATCCCCGCACCGGCGATGCCTGGTGCATCTACCCGAGCTACGACTTCGCGCACGGCCAGTCGGACGCGATCGAGGGCATCACACATTCGATCTGCACGCTCGAGTTCGAGGATCACCGCCCGCTCTATGATTGGCTGATCGAGAACCTGCCGGTGCCGTCATGGCCGCGGCAATATGAGTTTGCGCGGCTCAATCTGACCTACACCGTGCTGTCGAAGCGCGTGCTCACCGAACTGGTGCGCCGAGGTCACGTCCGCGGCTGGGACGACCCGCGCATGCCGACCATCGCGGGCCTGCGCCGGCGCGGCGTGCCGCCGGAGGCGATCCGCGATTTCATCAGGCGCATCGGCGTCGCGAAATCCAACAGTGTCGTCGATGTTGGCATGTTGGAGTTTTCCATCCGTGAGGCGCTCAACAGGAGCGCATTGCGGCGCATGGCGGTGCTGCGCCCGCTCAAGGTGGTCATTGAGAATTATCCCGAAGGACAGACCGAGCAGCTCGATGCCGTCAATCACCCCGACGATCCGGCCGCGGGCTCGCGCAAGATCGCGTTCTCGCGCGAACTCTACATCGAGCAGGACGACTTCATGGAGAACCCGCCGAAGAAGTTTTTCCGGTTGTCGCCCGGCAGCGAAGTGCGGCTGCGCTACGCCTACTTCATCAAATGCCGCGAGGCCGTGAAGAATGCCAAAGGCGATGTCGTCGAGCTGCGTTGCACTTATGATCCTGCGACCAAGGGCGGCAATGCGCCGGACGGGCGCAAGGTGAAGGCGACCATGCACTGGCTGTCCGCGGCGGATGCGATGGCGGCCGAGGTGCGGCTCTACAATCCGCTGTTCACCAAGCCTGATCCGGCCGGAGGCGAAAATTTTGCCGTCGACCTCAATCCGAATTCGATCGAGGTTCTGACGGAAGCTCGGGTCGAGCCGGCGCTGGCTCAGTCCAATACCAGTGCGCCGGTGCAGTTCGAGCGGCAGGGCTATTTCTGCCGTGACGCGGATTCAATGCCGGGCAAGCCGGTTTTCAACCGCACTGTGGGCCTGCGCGATACCTTCGCCAGGGACGTCGCCAAAGGCTAGCGCAAGCGTCGTCCGTCTCGCTACCATGTTAACTGGGCAGGGGACGTCATGGCCGGCGAAGATTTTGCCGCGCGCGCACGCGCGCGGGCACGTGCAGCGGCCGCGGAGCTCGATGCCGCGCGGCGGCGGGCTGGGACATTGTTTCCCAGCATCACGGCGCAGCTTGACCGTTTGCGCGAGACGCTCAAGCGGCTCGCCATTCTCGAGATCGCGCCCGGACGACTGATTCCGTGGCTTCCGGTTGGGTTCGGCCTTGGCATCGTTCTTTATTTCAGCGCCAACCGTGAGCCGACGGTCTGGGCGGCAGGTGGAATGGCGTTTGCCGGTCTGGTCATTGCCGTCCTGGCGCGGCGAAGGGCAGCCGGTTTTGTGCTGGCGCTTGCCTTCGCTTCGGTGACGGCAGGCTTTGTCGCCGCCACGCTCAAGACCGCTCTGATTGCTCACCCGATCCTGCACCATCCGGCGACGGCGGAGCTTTCCGGCTTCGTCGAGGTTCGCGAGGAGCGTGAGAAGAACGACAGGATGGTCGTCCGTATCGAACACATCGATGGCCGTCAGCTCCACGAAGCGCCCGACCGCGTGCGACTTGCGGTGCGCAAGGGCAGTGCGCCCGCAGTCGGTACCTTCGTCAACCTGAAAGCGCATCTTTCGCCGCCGCTCGAGCCGCTGCGGCCGGGCGGCTACGATTTCGCGCGCGATTTGTTCTTCCAGGGGATCGGCGCCTCGGGCTACGTGCTCGGCCGTATCAACATCGAACCGCGGCAGCGGTTGGGCCTTTGGCTGCGCTACCTCGCGGCCGTCGACAATCTGCGTGAGTCGATCGATGATCGGATCCGCGCCATCCTTCCCGGCGACCGCGGCTCGATCGCTTCGGCGCTGATCACTGGCAAGCGTGACGCAATCTCGACGCCCCTGAACGATGCAATGTATGTGTCGAGCCTCGCGCACGTGCTGTCGATTTCCGGCTATCACATGGCCGTCGTCGCAGGCATTGTGTTCTTCATCCTGCGGGCCGCGCTCGCGCTCGTTCCATCGATTGCCGTCAGGCGGCCGATCAAGAAATGGTCGGCCGGGGCCGCGCTCGCCGCCGCCACGTTCTACCTGCTGCTGTCGGGCGCGGAGGTGGCCACACAGCGCTCCTACATCATGATCGCCATCGTTCTGATCGGAGTGATGTTCGACCGGCCGGCGCTGACATTCCGTACGTTGACCGTCGCTGCTTTCGCGGTGCTGGCACTCGCGCCGCAGGCTGTCGTTCATCCGAGCTTTCAGATGTCCTTTGCGGCGACGCTGGCTTTGGTGGCGGCTTACCAGCATGGCCTGCCCTGGCGCGCCGGTGCTGACGGCACGCTTGCCACGCGTGCAGCGCTCTGGGGGGTGCGCGAGATCGCCGGTCTGATTTTGGCCTCGCTGGTTGCGGGGCTTGCCACCACTCCCTATGCGGCGTTCCACTTCCATCGTATGGCGCCCTATGGCGTTCTTGCCAATCTTTTGGCGATGCCGGTCGTCTCGGCATGGGTGATGCCGATGGGTATTCTTGGCATCATTGCGCTGCCGTTCGGCTTCGATGCGCCGTTCTGGCGGATGATGGGGACGGGAATCGACTGGATGGATACGGTGGCGCTGTGGGTCGCGGGCTTGCCCGGGGCGGTCGGACGGGTGGTCGCCTTCGGTACCGGCCCGCTGTTGCTCGCGACCGCTGGCCTTCTAATCCTGTGCCTGTTCCGTACCCGCTTGCGCTGGGCCGGCCCGCTGTTCGTGATCTTCGCGGCGATATGGGTGACGTTCACCCCAAGGCCCGACGTTTACGTCGCCGGCAATGGACAGGCGGCCGCGCTGCGGGGCGGCGACGGACGGCTGCACATTGTTCATGGCAGTCGGGAGACCTTCGCCGTCCGCGAGTGGCTTGCCGCCGATGCCGATGGCCGGCCGATCATGGACAAGTCGCTGGGCGAGGGAACACGTTGCGATGACATCGGCTGTGTCGGCCCTCTGCGTGACGGCCGGTTGATCGCCATACCATTGGCAGCAGAGGCTTTTGCCGAGGATTGCGCACGGGCGTTCATCATCATCAGCCCGCAGGATGCGCCCGGCGACTGTCGCGCCCTGTTGCTCGACCGCAAGGTCTGGCGCGCGCGGCGCGATGGCGCTGCAAATCAGTGGCGACAGTATTGCGGTCGATGAAGCGAGGCCCGCTGGTTACGAGCGCCCCTGGGCGCCGCCGCCACGTCGCAGTGCGCCAGGTCTGGCGCCGCGCGATGCAACACCGACGCCCGGCAACCTTGAAGCGGACGATTAGAGGAGAGCCGTTTTTTAGATTGAGCCACAAAACGTCATGGCCGGGCTTGTTCTGACCATCCATGTCGTTGATCGTCCGGAGTTAAGGCGAGGATGCCCGCGGCAAGTGCGGGCATGACAAGTCAATCTGAACCTACCGCCTTTAGAGAATGCTCTGCGCGCAAATTAAACCGCTTTCACTTTTGCATCATGCTTCGCACCCGGCATGCCGCACTCGGCCGGCCATGACGTGAGAGTGGTTCGATGCGAAACTGATAAAAGGTGCTAATAGCGCCTGAATAGCCCGACCAACTTGCCCTGGATGCGCACTCGGTTCGGCGGCAGGATGCGTACCTCGTAGGCGGTGTTGGCCGGCTCCAGCGCGATCGAGGCGCCGCGGCGGCGGAAACGCTTTAAAGTCGCTTCCTCATCGTCGATCAGCGCGACCACGATATCGCCCGTGTCGGCAGCGTCGCTGCGACGGATCAGTGCGATATCGCCGTCGAGAATCCCCGCCTCGATCATCGAATCACCGCGCACTTCGAGCGCGAAATGCTCGCCGGTGCTGAGAAGGTCCGGTGGCACATTAATGGTCGAACTGCGGGTCTGGATCGCCTCGACAGGCGTGCCGGCGGCAATCCGGCCCATGACCGGAACCGCGATCGGCCGGCCGCCGTCATCTTCCGACTCGGTGCGGCGTGCTTTGCCGAGATGACCCTCGATCACGCTGGGGACGAAGCCGCGTGACCGCCCGCTGCCCAGGCCGTGCTGCACCGAATCCGGCAGCTTGATGACCTCGATCGCGCGGGCCCGGTTTGGCAGGCGGCGGATGAAGCCGCGCTCCTCCAACGCCATGATGAGGCGGTGAATTCCCGACTTAGAGCGCAAGTCGAGTGCGTCCTTCATCTCGTCGAAAGAGGGAGGAACTCCCGTTTCCGTCAGGCGCTCGTGGATGAAGCGCAGAAGCTCGAATTGCTTGCGGGTCAGCATCTGTTTCTCCCCATCGCGCGGCCGGTCATCCTCAAACTAAAACTGAGTCAGAAACAAATCATGAACGGACACTATCTGTTCGATATGTGTTCCGCAACCTTTTAATTTGGCGTGAACAATCAGATTGATTGCTAAAGGCCGAGCTTAACGATGAGACAGCGGGAACCTGCTTTGGCGGGCGGCGCATGCGGTTCCCGAATCACAAGACAGTCCGCCTTGGCGAGGCGTGCCATCAGCGAGCTGTCCTGGAACGACATCGGAGTGGCGACGAGACTGCCGTCCGCATTGGCTTTCAAGACAGCGCGCAGATAATCCGCGCGCTCGTCGTTCTCCGGTAGATCGACCCCCAGCGTTGCCATGAGCGGCGCGGGCGCAAGGTCGCTACGCCCGGCCATCTTGCGGATCAGCGGCACTAAAAAAAGAAACGCACAGACATAAGATGAAACCGGATTTCCCGGAACACCGAGGACATGCATGCCCTTGAGCCTGCCGTGCATCATCGGACGGCCGGGGCGCATGGCGATGCGCCAGAATGATAACTGTAACCCTTGCTCCTTTAACGCGCGCTGGACCAGGTCATGGTCACCGACCGACGCGCCACCGGACGTGACGAGGATATCGGCTCCGGCCGCGCGGGCGCGGGCAATTGCGGCCGCGATGTTGGCTATGTCATCGCGGGCGACGCCGAGGTCGGTGACAGTCGCGCCTTCACCGCGGGCGAGGGCGACGAGTGCGTAGCCGTTCGAATAGACGATCTCGCCCGGGCCCGGCTCGGTGCCGGGCATGACCAGTTCGTCGCCGGTGCCGAGCACCGCGACCTTCGGTGGGCGGATCACCGGCACGGTCGGATAGTTCATCGCCGCAGCGAGCATCAGCGCCCGGTCGGTGAGACGCGTGCCCTTGGCCAGCAGCCGGTCGCCGGCACGGAAGTCGATGCCTTCACGGCGCACGTTACGGCCGGTTTCGGTCGGTGAGCAGACCGTGACGGTGTTGCCGTCGCGTTTGGTGTGCTCCTGGATGACGACGGTATCGGCGCCGCGCGGCAGGACGCCGCCGGTGAAGATGCGCGCCGCCTCACCGCTGTTGACGGTGCCCGGGAAGGGCTTGCCGGCCGGAATTTCGCCGATCACCGTCAGCGTGGCGGGCGCTTTCATGACGTCAGCGCCGCGCACGGCGTAGCCGTCCATCGCCGACACCGGCGCTGGCGGCTGGGTGCGTCGGGCCACGAGATCGTCCGCCAGCACGCGGCCGAGCGCATCGCCGAGCGGCACGTCCTGCACCGGTAGGGGGGGGGCGGCGGCGAGGATTTTCTGGAGGGCGTCGGCGACTGACAACATGCCCATCGGTCATGTCCTCGCGCGATAGAGGCCGGAGCGGCCGCCGCGCTTCTCGATCAGGCGGATGCGCTCGATCCGCAGGCCGCGCTCGACCGCTTTCACCATGTCATAAATGGTCAGGCAGGCGACCGCCACCGCGGTCAGCGCCTCCATCTCCACCCCGGTTCTGCCGGTGACCTTCACGGTGGCCCGCACGCGGACGCCGCCGCGCACCGGCGCGATATCGACGACGACCTGCGACAGGGCGAGCGGATGGCAGAGCGGGATCAGCTCGTGGGTGCGCTTGGCCGCCATGATGCCGGCGAGCCGCGCCGCGCCGAGCACGTCGCCTTTCCTGGCGTTGCCCTTGCGCACCAAAGCCAGCGTCTTCGGCGCCATGCGCACCACGCCTTCGGCGATCGCGACCCGTTCGGTCGGCGCCTTGTCCGACACGTCGACCATGCGTGCCTCGCCGCGCCCGCTCAGGTGGGTGAGGCGCTTGCCCATATCATCCGGCCGCGCGGTGCGCCGTTCGGTCGAGGATGGCGCGGGTCGCGGCCGTCACGTCGGCCTGCCGCATCAGGCTTTCGCCGATCAGGAAGGTCGAGACACCGGCTTGCGACAGCCGGGCCAGGTCGGCCGGCGTGTTCAGGCCGCTCTCGGCGACGACCATCCGGTCGCGCGGCACCCGCGGCGCCAGCCGCTCGGTGACGGCGAGGGAGGTCTTGAAGGTGTGCAGGTCGCGGTTGTTGATGCCGATCAGGCGCGACCGCAGCCTGAGCGCGCGCGCCAGCTCGGCTTCGTCATGGACTTCAA
>CAZNTY010000566.1:0-5734 GCA_964576085.1 uncultured Undibacter sp.
ATCTCTACATGGCATCGCAGATCTATGCCGGGCTCGACGGCATCGCGCGCCGGCTCGAGCCGGGCCCGTCGGCCGACACGCCGTATGAGGCGCAGGCGGCGCTGCTGCCGAAGTCGCTCGGCGAGGCGCTGACCGCGCTCACCGCCGACGATGCGCTGCGCGACAGCTTCGGCAAGCCGTTCATCGATTACTACGTCCACATCAAGAATGCCGAGCTTGCGCGCTTCAAGGCCGAGAGCGGCAAGGAGCAGGCCGAGCCGACGGCTTGGGAGCAGCGGGAGTATTTCGATCTGTTCTGAACGCCGCTGCCACCCGGGCGACGATGGAACTTCGGCTGCTCATCGTCATTGACGGGAGCGCCGAGCGAAAGGGAGCGTCATGCTGAAATGGGCCGTGGTTTTTCTGATCATCGCGATCATCGCCGGCATCTTCGGCTTCACCGGGGTGCAAGAAGCCTCGGCAACCATCGCCAAGGTGCTGTTCGGCATCTTCTTGGTCCTGTTTCTCGGTGCGCTGGCGATCGGCCTGTTCATCGGCTCGAAATTGATCTCCTAGATTCGTTCCGGGGCCGCGCTGAAATATAGTTCCGGCCGGCCCCTTGACCCGGTTCCAGCCATTTTAATAAAATGTTAACCATATTTATCCCTGTGCCACAGGCACTTCCGGCCCAGGGTGTTTGCGGTGCGTCCCTTCGGCAGTCTGTAACGGAAGGAAGGCGTCCATGAAGCGTGTTCTGGCGTTTGCGGCTCCGGCCCTGCTCGTCGCGGTTGCGGGGGTCACGTCGGCGAAAGCGGGCGGCTACTACGACGACGATTACTACAGCGGCGGCGGCTATTACAGGACCGGCTACTACGATGCCGGCTATCGCGGATACGACGGCGGCTATTACCGTCGCCCCTCTTACGGCGGCGGCTACTCGGTCAACTGCTGCTATCGCCGCGTGAGCCATTACGAGCGGATCGGCCACTACGGCGGTTATTACGGTGGCTACTATCGGCCCCGCTACTACGGCACCGGCTACTACGACGGCTATTACCGTCCGCGCTATTACGACAGCGGCTGGTATTACGGCCGGCCGCGCACCTACTACGAGGGCAGCTACTACCTGCCGCCGCGCTCTTACATTGACTACGGCTACTACGATCGCCCGCGCTATTCCGGCTACTATCGGCCCTATTACAGCAGCTACTACGGCGGTGGTTATTACCGGCCGTACTATAGTCGCTACTACGGCGAGGGATATGACGGCGGCTACTACCGCCCGTATTACAGCGCGAGCCATTACGGCGGCGGCTATTACGGCAATTACTACGGCGGCTACAGCCCGCGTTATTACTACGGCTACTACAACGGTTACGCCAACGTCGCGAGCGACTGCTATTACCGCAACGTGCGGATCGACGACGGCCGCGGCGGCTGGGTGTGGGGCCGCAGAAGCAGCTGTTACTGACGCGCGCTGCGAATTCAAAAACGAAAATGGCCGGGCTCGCCCCGGCCATTGTGTTTATCCAATGCTGTCATGGCCGGGCTTGTCCCGGCCATCGCTCTTAGGGACGTAACATGCTCACCTAAGCAGGATCGCCGGGACATAAAGACGTTCATGCCCGTCTTCGACGGGCTATGCCCGGTGATGACGACTCAAACATTTAGCTTGCCTAGACGTCGACGCTGGCGGTGAGCGCGTTCTCCTGGATGAAGTCGCGGCGCGGCTCGACCTCCTCGCCCATCAGCCGGCTGAAGATGTCGTCGGCGGCATCCACTTCCCTGATCTTCACCTGGAGCAGCGAGCGGGCATTGGTGTCGAGCGTCGTCTCCCAGAGCTGCTCGGGATTCATCTCGCCAAGGCCCTTGTAGCGCTGCAGCGTGACACCCTTGCGCCCGGCGCCGGTGATCGCCTCGAACAGGCCGACCGGTCCGTGGATCGGCCAGTTCTCGTCCTTGCGGCGGAGTATCGCCGGCGGCGTCGGGCGCGGAAACATCTTCTGCAGGTCGGGCGCGTAGCTGTCGAGCTTGCGTGCTTCGGCGGATCCGAGCAGCGCCTGGTCGATCACGGCGACGCTGGTCACGCCGCGCACGGTCCGCGTGAAGGTGAAGCCGATTGCTTCGTTGAATTCGCCTGTCCAGCCGCGCTCGGTTTCCTCCGCCAGCGCGTCGAGCCGCTTGGCGATGTAATCGGCGGCGCTCTTCGCCATCTTCGGATTGCCGGTGATCTCCGGCCGCAGCACGCCGGCGATCGCAGCCTGCTCGATCACCCGTCGATCATAGCGGCTGTGCAGGCCGTCGAGCGTGTTGCGGATGGTGCGGGCATATTCCACGGTCTTGCGCAGGTCGGTGCCGGCGATCTCCTCGCCGCTGGCAAGCCGCAACACCGCCTCCTCGACGCCGGTCGCGATCAGGAAATCCTCCAGCGCGCGCTCGTCCTTGAGATACTGCTCGGACTTGCCGCGCGCGACCTTGTAGAGCGGCGGCTGCGCGATGTAGATATTGCCGCCTTCGATCAGCGCGCCCATTTGCCGGTAGAAAAACGTCAGCAGCAGCGTGCGGATATGCGCGCCGTCGACGTCGGCGTCGGTCATGATGATGATCTTGTGGTAGCGCAGCTTGGCGGCGTCGAACTCCTCGCCGATGCCGGTGCCGAGCGCGGTGATCAGCGTGCCGATCTCGGCCGAGGACAGCATCTTGTCCATGCGCGCGCGCTCGACGTTGAGGATCTTGCCGCGCAGCGGCAGCACCGCCTGGAATTCGCGGTTGCGGCCTTGCTTGGCCGAGCCGCCGGCGCTGTCGCCCTCGACGATGAACAGCTCGGATTTCGCCGGGTCGCGCTCCTGGCAGTCGGCGAGCTTGCCGGGCAGCGACGAGACGTCGAGCGCGCCCTTGCGTCGCGTCAGCTCGCGCGCCTTGCGCGCCGCCTCGCGCGCCGCGGCCGCCTCCACCACCTTGCCGACGATGGTCTTGGCCGGCGCCGGATTTTCTTCGAGCCACTTGTCGAGGCCGTCATTGATGACGCTCTCGACCACCGGCCGCACTTCGGACGAGACGAGCTTGTCTTTCGTCTGCGAGGAAAATTTCGGGTCCGGTACCTTCACCGAAAGCACCGCAGTCAGACCCTCGCGGCAGTCGTCACCGGTCAGCGCGACCTTCTCCTTGCGGGCCGAGCCGAGCTTGTCGGCGTAGTTCGTGATCTGCCGGGTCAGCGCGCCGCGGAAGCCGGCCAGGTGTGTGCCGCCGTCGCGCTGCGGGATGTTGTTGGTGAAACAGAGCACGCTCTCGTGGTAGCCGTCATTCCACCACAGCGCGGCCTCGACGGTGATGCCGTCGCGCTCGGCGCGGATGGTGATGGGCGCCGGCACCAGCGCCTTCTTGGTGCGATCGAGATATTTCACGAAGGCCTCGACGCCGCCTTCGTATTTCATCTCGACCTTCTTCTCCACCGCATGGCGTCGGTCGGACAGGATGATCGTCACGCCGGAGTTCAGGAACGCCAGCTCGCGCAGCCGGTGCTCAAGCGTGGCGAAGTCGAACTCGGTCATCGTGAAAGTCTTGGGCGAAGGCAGGAACGTCACCTGCGTGCCGCGCTTGCCTTTGGCGTCGCCGACGACCTTGAGCGGCTTGACCGCTTCGCCGTCCTTGAACTCCATGAAGTGTTCTTTGCCGTCGCGCCAGATCGTCAGCTTGAGCCAGCGCGACAGCGCATTGACGACGGAGACGCCGACGCCGTGCAGTCCACCCGAAACCTTGTAGGAGTTCTGGTCGAATTTCCCGCCGGCATGGAGCTGGGTCATGATGACCTCGGCCGCCGACACCTTTTCTTCCTTGTGGATGTCGGTCGGGATGCCGCGGCCGTTGTCGGTCACGGTGACCGAGCCGTCGGGATTCAGCATCACGGAAACTTCGGTGGCAAAACCGGCCAGCGCCTCGTCGATCGAATTGTCGACGACCTCATAGACCATGTGGTGCAGGCCGGAGCCGTCGTCGGTATCGCCGATGTACATGCCCGGGCGCTTGCGCACCGCGTCGAGGCCCTTGAGAACCTTGATGGACTCCGCACCATAGTCGGACGGAAGATTGCGGGCCGGTTCAGCCATTGGCGGGACCCTCGAAAGGCACGGAAAGGTGAGTCGGAAACGGCGTTCGGTGTGACATGAAAATGAGGCCTCGTATAGGCCTAACTGACCTGCATTAATGTGTTGATTCGCCTTATATTTTTCAAGGTTTTGGGGTCGGAAAAAGCGCGGTTTTCCACCCCGATTCGCGAGCGAAAATCACGGCAAAATCCGAGCTCCAGCGGGGTGCTCAGGCGCACCGGGAAACCTGCCCTGGCCGCACCTCGAACACCTGGGCGCGGCTCGCGATCTCGTCGAACAAGGCCGGGTCGGCGCCGGTCATCCATACCTGCGCGCCGAGGGCGGTGAGTTCGTCATAGAGCGCCGCGCGCCGCGTCGGGTCGAGATGCGCCACCACCTCGTCGAGCAGCAGGACCGGCGCCGCGCCGGTCATGTCTTTGATCAGCGCGGCATGCGCGAGGATCAGCCTTATCAGCAGCGCCTTCTGTTCGCCGGTCGAAGCGTCGGCCGCTGGAATGTCCTTGGCCGCGAAACGCACGGCGAGGTCTGTGAGATGCGGGCCCTCCAGGGTTCGGCCGGCTGCCGCGTCGCGCGTGCGGCCTTCAGCCAGCAGCGCGCGATAGCGGTCCTCGACCTGCGCTGCGCTGTGGTCGGCGAGCATGTGTTCGAGCAGGCCCTCGAGCGCGAGCGTGGCGACGGGGAAGGGCGACTCCGTTCGCGCGCCGGCGTCCAGTTCGGCCGCGAGCCGTCCGGCGGTTTCAATGCGCGCGGCCGCGACCGCGACCGCGATTTCGGCTGTCT
This sequence comes from uncultured Undibacter sp., assembly GCA_964576085.1. Lineage (GTDB taxonomy): Bacteria > Pseudomonadota > Alphaproteobacteria > Rhizobiales > Xanthobacteraceae > Pseudolabrys. The sequence goes on from CAZNTY010000566.1 coordinate 4,866, forward strand.
CGCGCTCGATGGCGTCGAGCCAATGAGTGTCGCCGGCGTTCTCCTCCAGCAGCCGGTTGCGCGAGCGCAGCGAACGCTCGAGCGCGGAGACGCGGCTTGAATGTTGCGCGTCGACCGCCAGCACCAGGCGGTCGAAGAAGCGCCGACGCTCCGACGCCGGGCCGTTGAACAACTGGTCCATCGCCGGGATCAGCCAGACGACGCGCAGGTGATCGGCGAAGGCGGCCGCGGATGAGACGCTCTCGCGGTCGACGCGACACTGCCGCGTGGTCGCTGCATCCTCGCCGGCGGGCGGCTCGATGCCGGTGCCGAGCGTGGCGAGGCCCAGCAGGCCCTCGATGTCGGCGGCGACCGCCCAAGAGCCATCGCCTTCGCTGAAGGCGACGTCCTGCAGCGTGGCGCGGCGCAGTCCGCGTCCCGGCGCGAGAAACGAGATCGCCTCGAGCAGATTGGTCTTGCCGGCGCCATTCGGTCCGGTGAGCACCACCGGTCCCGCGCCGTCGAGCGCGAGCGTCGCCGCATGATAGCTGCGGAAGTTATTGAGTGTGAGGCGCGTGATCGCGGCAGCCGTCATGGGAAGTTATTTAGCCGTCATGGCCGGGCTTGTCCCGGCCATCTCGCTTAGGTGAGCAGGGTGCATCCTTAAGCGAGATGCCCGGCACAAGGCCGGGCATGACGAATTCCGTATCCGTGCGAAGCTATCACACCCGCATCGGCATCAGCACGTAGAGCGCGCCCTTGGCGTCCTTGTCCTGGATCAGCGTGGGCGAGCCGGGGTCGGCGAGCTTGAGCACCGCGACCTCGCCCTCGATCTGGGCAGCGATGTCGAGCAGGTAGCGCGAGTTGAAGCCGATATCGAGCGGCTCGGA
>CAZNTY010000567.1:0-7839 GCA_964576085.1 uncultured Undibacter sp.
GCTGAGATCGAGCGGATCGGACGGATGTAGGGTTATCCGATTTTGCGTTCGCTCAATCGGCGGGGCTGAATGCCAGCTCGCGTGATCACGCCGATCGCCGCATTGGCGACCTGATCGCCGCTGCTGAACAGGTCGCGCCAGGCGGCGACGCCGGCCGCGACTTCGGGCGAGGCGATGGCGCTGGAGAAGGCTTCGACACCGATCATGCCACCGTAGCCGGCATTCCGCAGGCGTGCGAGCATCGGCATGAAATCAATGGCGCCACGATCCGGCAAACCGCGGTCGTTCTGGTCGAGCTCGAAATATCGGAGGTACGGCAGCGCGGCGTCGAGAGCCGCCAGCGGATCGGCCTCCTCGATATTCATGTGGAAGGTATCGAGGTGCAGAAAGACATTGTCGGCACCGATCATGCGGCGCAATTCCAGGGCCTGGGCGACAGTATTCACGAGATTTGATTCGTAGCGGTTGACGATTTCGAGCGTGAGCCGGATGCCGAGCTGGCGTGCTTCGGCTGCGACAGTGGCAAGAGATTCGGCGGCCGCGGCGAGGTTGTCGGCGCTCGCCGCCCGTGCGGCCTTGCCGAGCACGCCGTAAAGCACGCCGCCCACCTGGTCGGAGCCCATGTCTTTCGCCAGGTGCAGCGAGCGCAGATGCCGCTCGACCCCGCGGCGGCGCACGGCGTGGTCGAGACTCGAGACATCGGCGTCGGGAAGCTGGTTCGCGGTGTTGATCGGCCGCAGGCCGTGGTCGTCGAACAGCCGGCGGACCGCCGCGGCCTCGATGGTGTCGTGGTCGCGCAGCGGTACCACCACACGGTCGAAGCCGGCCTTGGCAGCGCGCTCGACCGCAATCCGTCCGCCCTCGGTGGTCCAGGTAGGCAGCCAGACGTAAGAGTGGACGCCGAGTTCGTTCATGTCGCCGCCTCCTGCACCGCCCGACCTTGTTAAGAGCCGTCTTATCGGCCGGTGGCCCGCGCGTAACAGGCCTTGCCAATCTTGTATACAAGTGTACCATAACAAAAAAGAGGGTTCGGGCGTGACGGCCACCGGCGTGTCGCACATTTCCCGCTTCGAGACGGCGCGAAGCAAAGGCGCGCGTCTTTACGCGCAGCTTTACGCCGACATCCTCAACGGCCGGCTGCGGCCCGGCGAAGCCCTGTCGGAAACGCGCATTGCCGATCAGCAGGGCATCAGTCGCACCCCGGTCCGGGAAGTGTTCCAGCGGCTGGCCAAGGAAGGTCTGCTCCGCGTCGTGCCGCAGATCGGCACCTTCGTGGCGCCGATCAATCTGGCGTCGGTCAACGACAGCCAGTTCATCCGCGAGGCGCTGGAATGTCGCGCTGTGCGCTTCGTCGCCGAACATGCGACGCGCGCGCAGGTCACGGGGCTGCGCCGGCAGATCGCGCAGCAGACCCAGGCGATCAAATCTGGCGACCACCTTGCTTTTTTCTCCCTCGATGAAGTGATGCACCGCACGATCCTGGATATTGCGGGCCACGCCCGCGTGTGGGACCTGATCGCGTCGGTGAAGGCGCAGCTCGACCGCGTCCGGTATCTGTCTTTGGAGGACCACGCCTGGCTGGCGATGATTTTTCGCCAGCACCGCGAGATCGTCGCCTGCATCGCAAGCCGCGATCCATCGGGTGCGGAGCAGGCGATGCAGCAGCATTTACGTACCGTGTTCGACGCCATCGTGCGCATCGCGCAAACACATGCGACATTCTTCGAGCACGAACCGTCCAATCTCAACCGAGAGATTGCATAAGGGACGGAGCGATGGAACAGACGTGGCGTTGGTTCGGTCCGGATGATGCGATCGCACTCTCCGAGATTCGCCAGACCGGCGCGACCGGCATTGTAACCGCCTTGCATCACATCCCTTACGGCGTCGTATGGGACCAGGATGAAATTGCCGCGCGCAAGCGCACGATAGAGGCGAATGAGGCGCTCGGCCTGCGCTGGAGTGTTGTCGAAAGCCTGCCGGTGGCGGAAGCCATCAAGCTGGGCGAGGGCAACCTGACGGCGCTGTACGACAATTATCGCGCGTCGCTGCGCAATCTCGCCTCGCTCGGGATCAAAACCGTCTGCTACAATTTCATGCCGGTGCTTGATTGGACACGCACGCAGCTTGCGGCGCCGTGGCCCGCCGGCGGCACGGCCCTGCGCTTCAACGCCCATGAATATGCGGCGTTCGACTGCTTCATCCTTCAACGCAAGGGGGCCGAGGCGGAACAGGCGCCGGCGGTGCTCGCGCGGGCCCGCGCTTGGATGAAGGCCGCTTCCGAGGGCGACAAGGACAAGCTGCTGGCCACGATCATGGCGGGATTGCCCGGCGCCTATGACCGCTATGACGTGCCGGGGCTGCGCCGCATGCTGGATCGCTATGCGGACCTCGACCGCGAGGGCCTGCGCGGCAATCTGGCCCGTTTTCTGCGTGAAGTTGTTCCCACCGCCGAAAGTGTCGGTGTTCGCCTGTGCATCCACCCTGATGACCCGCCGCGTCCGTTATTCGGCCTGCCGCGCGTCGTCTCGACCCAGGACGACCTCGATTTCATCGTCAGCGCGGTCGATAGTGTGGCGAACGGCATCACGCTCTGCACCGGGTCGCTGGGCGCAGGTGCGGACAATGATCTGCCGGCGATGGCGCGGCGATTTGCCCCCCGCATTCATTTCGCGCATTTGCGCAATGTGACGAAGGAGCCGGACGGCTCGTTCGTCGAAGCCGATCATTTGAGCGGAGACGTCGATATCGTCGCCGTTGTACGCGAGTTGCTGCGTGAGCAGGCGCGCCGAAAAAGCTCTGGTGACGCCCAGTGGCGCATTCCGATGCGGCCGGACCACGGTCATGAACTCCTCGACGATGCGCGGCGCAAGACGCATCCGGGTTATCCGCTGGTTGGCCGCCTGCGCGGCCTGGCGGAATTGCGCGGCGTGATGACCGCGATCGCGACAACGGAAGGGCTGCCGCTATGAGGCCGCGCCTGTCACGCCAGACGCTCGCGCGGCTTTCCGCCACGGTACGTCGACCCGACTTCGATCCGGCGCGGCTGCGGACAGGCATCGTCCATCTTGGTCTCGGCGCGTTCGCGCGGGCGCACCTGGCCTGGCATACGCAGCCGCTGCTGGCCGGGGATCCGAACTGGGGCATCCTCGGTGTCAGCCTGCGCAGCGCGGCGACACGCGACGCGCTGGTGCCGCAGGATTGCCTCTATATCTGCGCCGAGCGTGGCAGCAGCGGTGAGCGTCTGACGGCGATGGGTGCCCTGACCGGCGTGCTGGTTGCGCCGGAGAATCCCGCCGCGGCCGTTGCGGCGCTGGCCGATCCGGCGATCCGCATCGTCACCTTGAGCGTCACCGAGAAGGGCTATCACCGGATCGCCGCCCAAAGCGCGCTCGACGAGGACGACCCGGCGATCCGTCACGATCTTGCCGATCCCCATGCGCCGCGCACGGTCCCAGGGCTGCTCGTCGCCGCGATCCGCGCGCGGCGACACGCCGGGCTGCCGCCGTTCACTGTGCTGTGCTGCGATAATCTTCCGGCCAACGGGAACTCCACACGCCGCATCGTAACGCGTTTTGCCGAACTGCTCGATCCGGCGCTCGGCCGCTTCATTGCCGATAATGTCGCGTTTCCCAACAGCATGGTGGACCGCATTGTGCCGGCGACGACGGATGCTGACCGCGATCGCATTGAAGCGCGGGCGGGCGTTCATGATGCCTGGCCAGTGGTGTGCGAGCCCTTCAGTCAGTGGGTGATCGAGGATCGGTTTCCGCTCGGCCGTCCGGCCTGGGAGCTCGCGGGCGTCGAAATCGTCGATGACGTGCATCCCTATGAGACGATGAAGCTGCGGATGCTCAATGGCAGTCATTCCGGCATCGCCTATCTGGGCCAGCTTGCCGGCTGGCAGACAGTCGCCGATGCTGTTGCGGAGCCCGCGCTGGTTTTTTTCATCGATGCTCTGATGCAGGAAGCAGCCGCCACGCTGCACATGCCGGCGTCAGTCGATCTTGCGGCCTATCGGGTTGCGCTCCTGGCGCGCTTCGCCAATCCGGCCTTGCGTCATCGCACGGCGCAGATCGCAATGGACGGCTCGGAGAAAATGCCGCAGCGGCTGTTCGCGACGGCGCTGGATCGCCTTGAGCGTGGGTTGGACGCTCCCTGCATCGCGCTCGTTACAGCCGCCTGGCTGCGATTCCTTCAAGGCCGAAGCGACGATGGATCGTCTCTGCCGCTGGATGACCCCCGCAAGGATGCGCTGCTCAAAGCCGTGCGCGGAGCCAGCGACCCTCGTTCGCTGTTCGACGCCGTCCTCGAAATGCAGGACATCGTGCCGCCGCAACTCGCGCATGCAGCCTCGTTCCGGGACGGCGTATTGGCGGCACTTGAATTACTTACGACCCTCGGCGTTCGAGGGACGCTCAACAACTGGCAGCAAAGGGAGAGGCGTCATGATGAAAGGACTAAAGGGGTTGCTTGCGATGGTCGCACTGGTGGCGTTGGCGATGCCGGCGATGGCACAGGACGTGCCAGCACCGGGCAAGAGCCCGCGGATCGACGCGATCAAGAAGGCCGGGGTGCTGCGCGTCGGGGTGTTGGCCAACGCACCGTGGCTGATTGAGAACACCACCGGCGGCGGCGAGCATTGGTCTGGCCCCGCGTGGGACCTCGCCAAGGAATATGCCAAGCGCCTCGGCGTGAAGCTCGAGCCGGTGCTGGTGTCGCACGAAACCAAAATTCCGGTGTTGGCAGCCAACCAGGTCGACATCTCGATCACGGCGCTCGCCGAAACGCCGGAACGCACCCCGGTGGTCGATTTCATTCTCTATTCCAACACCAGCGTTTGCATGTTCGGCCGCGCCGACAATCCGAAATTCGCCAAGGCGAAGACCGTGGATGATCTCAACTCGCCCGATATCACCATTGCCTATTTCATCGGTGGCGCAGAGGAAGGTTGGGTCAAGCAGCGCTTCCCGAAGGCCAAGTTCCTGGGCGTCGCCAATTCGGGCGCGACCGCGCCGCTGGAAGACATCATGGCAAAGCGTGCCGACGCTGCCCCGATCAACCGCATTCCCTACGTGCCGATGAGCCGCAAGGTGAAAGGGCTGGCAGTGCTGCCGAAGGAGAACAACTGCCAGGGCAGCACCGAGAAGGCGCAGCCGGTGGGCGTTGCTATCGACAAGAATCAGCCGGAATTCCTGGCCTGGGCGCGTGCCGTGGAGAAGGCGATCCATCCTCAGCTCGTGGCATCCGAGCAGAAGGTGATCGATACGATGAAATAATGCGGCTTGATTGCCGCATGAGGTCACGGCGCGGTCCTGCGGCGACGCAGGCCGCGCCGGCGGCCTTGCGATAATGATGATGATTTGAGCCGGATGTTGTGATGGATCTTGATTTCACGCCGGTCCTGGACAGCGCAAGGTTCCTTCTTGGTGGTCTCGAGCTGACGCTTGCGCTGTCGCTCCTCACGATCGTGTGCAGCCTTGCCTTGGGCGGGGCGGTCGGGCTTGCCCGCTGCTACGGGCCGTCCTGGCTGCGCTGGCCACTGGTGTTCTACATCGACTCGATGCGTTCTGTGCCCGTGCTCGTCGTGCTGGTGTGGACGTATTTCGCGCTGCCGCTCCTCACCGGCGTGATCCTGCCGCCGTTCTGGGCGGCCCTCGTCGCATTGACCGCGCACATCGCGGCTTATGTCGCCGAGATCGTGCGCGCCGGCGTGACTTCGATCCGCGCCGGTCAGTCGCGCGCTGCCTTCGCGCTCGGCATGTCGCGGCCGCAGGCGATCCGGACAATCATCCTGCCGCAGGCGGTGGTGCGCATGCTGCCGGCGTTCGGCTCGATTTTGTCGATCACGATCAAGGACACCGCGATTGCCGCGGTGATCGCGGTGCCGGAATACATGAACCGGTCGCAGACGGTCGCCGGGCAGAGCTTCCATCCGATCGAGGTCTTCATCGTGGCGATGGGGGTCTATTTCCTTGTCCTCTTTCCGGTCACGCGCGTCGTGGACATGGTCTACGCGCGAGTGGCCTATCTCGGCCGATCATGAACTTCGACTGGTCCGTCGTCTGGCGCAATGCCGATGCTCTGGTAAAAGGCACCGAGCTCACGATTTTGCTCGCGGTCACGACCATGGCCATCTCGATCCCCGGCGGCATTCTGCTTGCCCTGATGCGGCTGTCCGGCGTGCGGGTGCTGGTCGTGGCGAGCGCCAGCTTCACGGAGCTGTTCCGCAATCTGCCGCTCATCCTCGTGATCTACACCGCGTATTACGTGATGCCGGTTGCAACCGGCCTAAGCCTCCCACCGGTCGTTACCGGCATCGTCGCGTTGAGCCTGAATGTCTCGGCCTATAATGGCGAGACGTTTCGTGCCGGTATCGCCTCGATCCGCAAGGGCCAGAGCGAGGCGGCCTACGCGCTGGGCATGACGCGCTGGCAGACCACGCGCGATATCGTGCTGCCGCAGGCCGTGCGCCGGGTGTTGCCGGTGCTGGCGAGCACGTGGGTCTCGCTATTCAAGGATACGTCGCTGGTGTCGGTCATTTCAGTCGAAGAGCTTGCCTACAATTCCATGCGCCTGCGCGCTCAGACTTATCGGGTGCTCGAAATGCTGACGGCGATGGCGGCGATCTATTGGGTTCTGGGCTATCCGCAGGCCAAGCTGGTCGACTGGATCAATCGGCGTTACGCGGTGAACGAGTGAGCGGCAATGAATACCGGGAATGACGCAAGTTTACGCAAGGGAAATGGCCAGCAGCCGGTCCTGGTTTACCGCAATGTCGCAAAGCGTTTCGGCACCTTCGTCGCCCTCGGCGGCGTGTCGGCGGAGGTGAACAAGGGCGAGGTGGTCTGCCTGATCGGGCCGTCCGGTTCGGGCAAATCGACGCTACTGCGTTGCACGAACGGGCTCGAACTGATCGATGACGGCGAGATTGTTCTCGATGGTGAACTTCTGCCGCGCGACTGGGAAGGCATGCGGCGCGTGCGGCAACGCATGGGAATGGTATTCCAGAATTTCGAGCTGTTCCCGCACAAGACCGCGCTTGGCAATGTGACGATCGGACCGATGACGGTGCTGCGGTTGTCGCGCGACGCGGCCGAGAAGCGCGCGCTCATTTTGCTCGAAAAGGTCGGGCTGGCGGACAAGGCCGCAAGCTATCCTTCGCAGCTATCCGGCGGACAGCAGCAGCGCGTTGCCATCGCCAGGGCCTTGGCGATGGAGCCCGAGGTGATGCTGTTCGACGAGCCCACGTCGGCTCTCGACCCCGAGACGATCGGCGAGGTGCTCAACGTGATGACGCAGCTTGCCCGGGAGGGCATGACCATGATCGTGGTGACGCACGAACTGACCTTCGCGCGTCGCGTCGGCGACTGGATCATCGTCATGGACCGCGGCGCCATCATCGAGCAGGGGCCGCCCAGGCAGATCTTCGACGCGCCGACGGTCGAGCGCACGCGCGACTTCCTCAGCCACCTCGGCTGGTCGGGCTGATGGCTGTCAAACTTGTGCCAATGCGGAGTGTAGGTGGTGGGCGCTGTAGGGATTGAACCTACGACCTCTCCCGTGTGAAGGGAACGCTCTCCCGCTGAGCTAATCGCCCGGTCGTTGCGGCCGGGCGATATAAGGAACGCTGCCGCGGGGTGTCAAGCAAACGGACTTTCGGCGGCCTGAACAGGCTGCGGCTCAGTTGCGGCTCGCCGGATCGTCCGGATGCGGAATGCGCGAGGCGCGGCTCTGCAGCGCGCGGATGCGGTCGGCGAGATTGCCGCCTCCTGCGGGCTCGCCGGCGGTCTCGACTTCGACGCTGGTCGTCACTGGCGGCAGGGCGCCCTTGTCGCG
>CAZNTY010000568.1:0-14830 GCA_964576085.1 uncultured Undibacter sp.
GGCACCACCATCACCGCCAAGGGCGGGCCCAACGCGCTGGCCGTGATCGCCCTGGCCGAGCACGGCAACTTCCTCAACGCGCCCGACGTCTACATGGACACGATCGCGGGGGGCGGCGACCTGCCCGACGGCGTGGTCGACATCGACGCGACGCCGGCCGAGAACCTCAAGAGCCTCGCCAAGGCCAAGAAGGTCGAGGTTGCCGACCTCGTCGTCTGCATCCTCGACCGGCCGCGCCACAGCGAGCTGATCGCCAAGACGCGCGAGGCCGGTGCCCGCATCATGCTGATCGGCGACGGCGACGTGTCGGGCGTGATCGCCACCTCGCAGCCGGAATCCGGCGTCGACATCTATCTCGGCTCCGGCGGCGCGCCGGAGGGCGTGCTGGCCGCCGCGGCGCTGCGCTGCATCGGCGGGCAGATGCAGGGCCGCCTGCTGTTCCGCAACGACGACGAGCGCGGCCGCGCGACGCGCCTGGGCATCAAGGACTTCAACAAGAAGTACTCGATGCTGGAGATGGCCAAGGGCGACGTGATGTTCGCCGCGACAGGCGTCACCAACGGCTCGATGCTCAAGGGCGTGCGCCGCTTCCACAACGGCGCCGAGACCTACTCGCTGGTGATGCGCTCGAAGACCGGCACGGTGCGCTACGTCCACGCCCAGCACAACTTCACCGTCAAGAGCGGCCTGCCGAGCTGGGCGTGACGGCCCTGCCGTCGTTCCCGGGGCCCTCCGTGGCCCCGTAGCCCAGCGAAGGATCCGGTGGTGGACCATCCACAGGCTGCACGGCGTATGATCGTCCCACCGCGAGGTCCTTCGCTTCGCTCGGGACGACGGTGGGATTGAGCCGTGTCTTCCGCCTTCCTCGGCGTCGAAAAGTCGGCTTGCGGCCGGCGCTGGATATCGCGCTCGGCCGACGATCGTTCGGTGCTGGCGATCGCGCAGCGCCACGGCCTGCCGGATGCCGTGGCCCGGCTGCTGGCGGCGCGCGGCGTGCCGATCGACGATGTCGGCGATTTCCTCGAGCCGACCCTGCGGCGCTTCCTGCCGGATCCATCGCATCTGAAGGACATGGACGCCGCCATCGCGCGGCTCGCCGATGCGGTGGCGCGCGGCGAGAAGATCGCCGTGTACGGCGACTATGATGTCGACGGCGCCACGTCCTCGGCGCTGCTGCTGCGCTTCTTCCGCAGCATCGGCGCGGATATCGTCGCGTACATTCCCGACCGTCTCGTCGAGGGATACGGTCCCAACGCCGCCGCGCTCCTGAAACTGAAGCAGCAGGGCACTGCCGTCGTCGTCACGGTCGATTGCGGCATCACCGCCTTCGCGCCGCTCGACGCCGCGGCCGATGCCGGCCTCGATGTGATCGTGATCGACCACCACGTCGCCGAGCCGCAATTGCCGCGCGCGGTGGCCGTGGTCGATCCCAACCGCCTCGACGAGAGCAGCCCGCACCGCCAGATGGCGGCGGTGGGCGTGGCCTTCCTGCTGATCGTCGGCGTCAACCGCGCGCTGCGCCTGGCCGGCCGCTACGCCGCGAACCGGCCCGAGCCCGATCTGCGGCAATGGCTCGACCTCGTGGCGCTGGGCACGGTGTGCGATGTCGTGCCGCTCACCGGCGTCAACCGCGCCTTCGTGCGCCAGGGGTTGCGGGTGATGCGCGAGCGCGGCAATGCCGGCCTGGTGGCGCTGTGCGATGTCGCGCGCATGAACGAGGTGCCGGGCACCTTCCATGCCGGCTTCCTGCTGGGACCGAGGGTGAATGCCGGCGGCCGTGTCGGGCAGGCCGATCTCGGCACGCGCCTGCTGTCGACCGACGATCCGCAGGAGGCCGGCGCGCTGGCGCTGCTCCTCGACCAGTTCAATACCGAGCGCCGGGCCAACGAGCAGGCGGTGATCGGTGCCGCGCAGGCGCGCATCGGCGAGCCCGCGACGCTGCCGCCGGCGCTCGTGGTGATGGACGATGGCTGGCATCCCGGCGTCATCGGCATCGTCGCCAGCCGGCTGGTCGAGCGCTTCCATCGCCCGGTCTTCGTCATCGGCTTCGACGGCGACATCGGCAAGGGCTCGGGCCGCTCGGTACGCGGCGTCGATCTCGGCTCGATCGTGATCGCCGCGCGGCAATCGGGCCTGCTGGTCAATGGCGGCGGCCACGCCATGGCGGCCGGGCTCACCGTGGCGCGCGGCATGGCCGAGGCGTTCGCCGCCTTCATGGTCGAGCGCGTCGCCGCGCAGGCGTCGAACGGTGCGCTCGAAGCGTCGCTCAGCCTCGACGGGGCGCTCGGCGCAGGCGGGCTGACGCTCGATTTCCTCGCCACGCTGGAACGCTGCGCACCGTTCGGCGTGGGCAATCCAGAGCCGCGCTTCGCCTTGCCCTCGATGGTGGTGAGCTGGTGGCAGGGGGCCGGCGAGAATCACATCCGCTGCCACCTCACCGCCGGCGACGGCGCACGCGTCAACGCGATCGCCTTCCGCGCCGCCGGGCGGCCGCTGGGCGAGGCGCTGACGCAAAGCGGCGGCGCGCCGCTGCATGTCGCCGGCGTCGCGCGGGTCAACCGCTGGAACGGCCGCGAGGACGTGCAGTTCCAGATCGAGGATGTGGCCGTCGCGCGCTAGCGGGTCCTACTGCTGCGGTCGGATCTCGTCCGCGGCGTAGATATTGCGGGGATTCCACAGCATCCAGCCGATCGCCTGCGCGTCGCGCGCGGCCTTGATCTGCTTGCCGATCTCCTCGACGCCGAAGGCCTGTCCGCCGAACGCATAGTCGCGGAACGCCTGCAGCCACGGCCGGTATCGCACCGCCGTCCCGCGCGTTCGCGCCTGGGCGGTCTGCAGCGAGCGATAGACGATCTCGTAGGGATGGGCGACAGGGTTGCTGTAGCCGGGAATGCCGAACTGGAAGCCCGACGGATAAAGCATCGGCGAGATGTAATCGACGACAGACGCGAGATCCTCCAGCCGCTGCCCGATTCCCGTGTCGCCGGTGTTCCAGCACACGTAGCCGAAGGCATCCACTGCCAGGAAGACGTTGTACGGGACCAGCCTGCGCCGTGCCTCGCGCAGGAAGCCCGTGATGGCCTCGACGCGCGATGCCTCGGTCGATTGCTGCAGGAAGACAAGGCCCACCGCGTCGGGAAAGCGCACATAGTCGAACTGGATCTCGTCGAAGCCCGCAGCCGCCGCCTCCTCGGCGACGCCCAGGGCGTAGGTCCAGGCGTCCTTGCGGAAGGGATCGATCCACGCCAGACCCTCGCGATCCTTCCAGATCGTGCCGGCACTGGTCCGCACCGCCCAGTCCGGGCGGGCCTGCACCAGCGGATCATCCTTGAAGACGACAATCCGCGCGATGGTGTAGAGGCCCTTGGCCTTGAATGTGCGTACGAGCTCTTTCAGGTCCGGGATCGTGCGCACCTTGAGGGCGCCGTTGGCGGCGGCGAGCGGCAGGTCGCTGGGGTAGGGGATCAGGCCGCGATCTCCCTTGAGGTCGACGACGATGGCATTCAGGCCGGCGCGTTCGATGACGCCGAGCGCGCTGTCGCGCAAGGACGGGGTGCCGATGCCGTACACGGTCAGGTACAGCGCCTTGGGCTCGACCGGCTTGAGCTTGATCGTGATCGGCGCTGCCGGGGCGCCGGCGGCGATCGTTTCACGCCAGTAGCCGGCCGCCCGGACATGGAACTGGGCCGCCATGTCGGGCAGCCGGTACTGCCCCGAGCCGTCGGTGACGACGGCGCGATTCCCGACGGTCACGATTGCCCCGGCGATGGGCGCATTGGTCATGGCGTCGAGGACCATGCCGCGCTGTTCCTCGGCGCCTGCGTGCCCTGCCGCGAGGAGCGCGGCGACCAGGATCACGAGTCGTGCCGGCGCGAAGCCCGATCTCCAGCGGCTCACGGCAGCCTCACTTTGTCGGCAAGGTGGGTGGTGCGGAAGGCCGTCCGGGCGCGGCGAGGAGCGCCTCGAACCGTGCGCCGCGATCGGCATCGGTAACGATGTAGCGGGGCAAAGCGAAGAGGTTGTCGCCGCGTGTGGCCGGCCGGCGCTCGATCGAGAAGGCGGCGACGTAGCCGCTCGCCGCTGCCTGCCGCATGAGATCCTCGTCGTAGATGCCGAATGGCCAGGCCAGCAGGTCGACCGGGCCGCCGAGGCGCCGCTCGATCGCGGTCCGCGAATTCACCAGCTGGTCGTGGACGAATCGCCGATAGGCATCGGGCACGAGGCGCCGCCGCTCGACCGTGAAGTTCGGATGCCAGTAGGTGTGGGATTGCACATCGATCTGGCCGGACGCCTTCATGTCCGTCAGCTGCTGCCATGTCAGGGCGTAGCCCGCGTTCGATATCGCAGAGGGATAGACGAAGAGCGTCGCCGGAATGCGGTATCGGCGAACCAGCGGAAACATGTCGGAGAACACCGAGCCATGTCCGTCATCGGCGACGATCACGACAGCACGCTCCGGTATGGATGCGCTGCCGCCGCGGAGGAATTCCACGAGCCGGCGCAGGGGGATGACCTGGTAGTCGCGCTGTTGCAGCAGGCGCAGCTGCGCCTCGAAGACCGGCGTCGTGACCGTCATGGTGTCGCTGACCGCCGGACCGAAGCGATGGTAGAGGAGGATGGGAACACGCACATCCGCTGCCGCAGCCATGGCGGGCATTGCGACGCACGACAGCCACACCATCGCGGCGCGGATTGCGTGAGGCAGGATACGGGCCACCATGGGCGGACAGCCGCTCGTCCGAGGGCGGTTCAGGGAGCGTTGTGCCGTCCCGCTGTCGCTAGACGCCCATGTGCACGGTGGCCGGCATGATCCTCATGTGGTTCTTCACGCCGCGCACGCCGTACACATTCGCGGCCGCCACCTGGTAGGCCTTCTTCACCGTCGGGCTGTCGACAAAGCCCCAGAGGTGGATGACGCCGTTCTCGCTGACGACATTGGCCGTGCCGGACGATGCCCAGCCCTGCTTGCCAAGCGCGGTCAGCACGTCGCGCCGCAGCTTGTCGTCATCGAAGTCGGGCGTCTCGCCCGGTTCGCGCGCCAGCAGGCCCTGAAGCAGATGCGATCGGCTGACGATGCCGACGACGGCGCCGTCCTCGACGATGGGAATGCGCTTGACCTTGTGCTCCCGCATGAGCGTGGCGATCTCCGTCAACGGCGTGCGGGGCCCGGCGCTCACGACATCCTTCGTCATGATGTCGGCGACGCGGTGCGAATGCGACTGGATGAATTCGCGGGCGGTCCCCACATCGTCGGCAACCAGCCGGTCCAGCCAGGATTTCCTCGGCAGGGTTCCGAGCTCGGGGCGGTACATCAGGTCGGCCTCGCTGACGATGCCGATCATCTTGCCGCTGGCGTTGAGCACCGGCGCCGCGCTGATCCCGGCGCTCAGAAGAATGAACGCGGCATCATAGACCGACGCATCCGCCGGCACGGTCACCACACCCCTGGTCATCACCTGATTGGCGCGCATGCGATTCTCCCGATCGGCTCCGAGGTCGAATTCCTCGGCGCTGATCATGGCCGCAGCCGGCCGAACCCACCTTGAGGCAGATCAATCACCCCTGGGGCGGCTGCAGTGCCTGGGCGACGGCGTCGTCGACGCGCTCCAGCCAGATGAACTCCAGCGCCTTGCGGACCTCCTCGGGGATGTCCTCGAAGTCGCGGCGGTTGCGCGCGGGCAGCATCACCCGCTTCACGCCGGCGGCGTGCGCGGCGACGACCTTCTCCTTGATGCCGCCCACCGGCAGCACCAGGCCGCGCAGGCTGATCTCGCCGGTCATCGCCGTGTCGCTGCGGATGGCGCGGCCGGTCAGCAGCGAGGTCAGCGCCATGAACATCGCCACGCCGGCGCTGGGGCCGTCCTTGGGCGTGGCGCCGGCCGGCACGTGGACGTGGATGTCGCTCTTCTCGAACAGCACCGGGTCGATGCGCAAGGTGAGCGCCTGGCTCTTCACCAGGCTGAGCGCCGCCTGCGCGCTTTCGCGCATCACCTCGCCGAGCTGGCCGGTGAGGATCAGCCGGCCGCTGCCCTGCGAGCGCGTCGCCTCGATGAACAGGATGTCGCCGCCGACCGGCGTCCAGGCCAGGCCGGTGGCCACGCCGGGCACGCTGGTGCGCAGCGCCACCTCGTTCTCGAAGCGGATCGGCCCGAGGATCCTCTCCAGCGAGGCGACGTCGATGTGCACGTGGCTCTGCGAGCCGTCGGCGATGCGCACGGCGGCATGGCGCAGCGCGCGGCCGATCTCGCGCTCGAGGCTGCGCACGCCGGCCTCGCGCGTGTAGTCGTCGATGATGTGGCGGATCGCGGCGTCGTCGATCTCGGCCTGCCCGGGCTTCAGCCCGTTGGCCTCGAGCTGGCGGCGCACCAGGTAGCGCTTGGCGATCTCGAACTTCTCGCCCGCGGTGTAGCCGGTGAGCGCGATGATCTCCATGCGGTCGCGCAGCGGGCCGGGGATCGTCTCCAGCCTGTTGGCGGTGGCGATGAAGACCACGCGGCTGAGGTCGAACGGCACGTCGAGATAGTTGTCGCGGAAGGTGCCGTTCTGCTCGGGGTCGAGCACCTCGAGCAGCGCCGCGGACGGATCGCCGTGGAAGCTCTGGCCGAGCTTGTCCATCTCGTCGAGCATCATCACCGGATTGCGCGTCTCGGCCTTGCGGATGGCCTGGATCACGTTGCCGGGCAGCGCACCGATATAGGTGCGGCGATGGCCCCTGATCTCGGCCTCGTCATGCACGCCGCCGAGGCTGAGCCGCACGAATTTGCGGCCCGTGGCGCGCGCGATCGACTGGCCGAGCGACGTCTTGCCGACGCCGGGCGGGCCGACGAAGCAGAGGATCGGGCTCCTGCCTTCAGGGTTCAGCTTGCGCACGGCGAGGAACTCGAGGATGCGCTGCTTCACCTTCTCGAGGCCGTAATGGTCCTCGTCGAGGATGCGGCGCGCCTCGGCGATGTCGATGCGCTCCTCCGACAGCTTCGACCAGGGAAGCTCGATCAGCCAGTCGAGATAGGTGCGGATCATGCCGGTCTCGGCGGAAGCCTCCGGCAAGCGCTCGAGCCGCCGGAGCTCCTTGCGCGCCTGCTTCTCCGCCTCTTCCGGCATGCCGGCCTTGTCGATCGCCTCGCGCAGCTCGGCGATCTCGGCTTGCGTGTCGTCGCCTTCGCCGAGCTCTTTCTGAATCTGCCGGAGCTGCTCGCGCAGGATGTGCTCGCGCTGGCGGCCTTGCAGCGATTCCTGGGTCTGCTCGCCGATCTGCTTGGCGAGCCGCAGCACCTCGATCTGATGCGCGAGATCGCGCAACAGCTTGTCGAGCCTCGCGCTGATGTCGAAGGTCTCGAGGAGCTCCTGCTTCTCCGCCGCCGAGAGATCCGACACGTTGGCGATGAAGTCGGCAAGCACCGACGGCGACTGGATCTGATCGATCGCGCCGACGATCTCGCGTGGCGCATTGGGCAGAAGCGCCACCGCCTCGCGTGCCCGCTCCTTCAATTGATGCATGCGCGCAGCGATCTCGGTCGAGTAGACCTCGGCTTCGCCGACCTGATCGACGCGGGCGACGAGATAGGGATAGCCGCTCAAATACTCGACCGTGCGGAACCGGCGCGCGCCGCGGGCGACGATGTGATGCGTGCCGTCGGGCGCGGTGACGTAGCGCAGGATCTCGCCGATGGTGCCGATCTGGTGCAGGTCCTGCGGACCCGGCTCCTCGACCGCGGAATCCCTCTGCAGCAGGATCGCCATCGGCTTGTCGAGCCTTGCTGCCGCTTGCGCGGCGGCGATCGATTGCGGGCGGCCAAGGCCGAGCGGCACCACCGTGCCGGGAAACAGCACGGCATTGCGCAAGGGGAGCACGATGAAGGCGTCGTCCGGGAGCGGCGGCTCGGCCGCCGCGGCCTGCGAGGCCGGCGCTGCCTGAGCGGTGTTTTGCGTGTTTTGCGGTGTGTCGTTCATGGGTCCGATAGGTTCAGGCGAGCTTCTCGAAGGTGAGCTTCAGGCAACCATTCGCAAGCTCGCGTGCGGCAAGCCTCAGCCTGCCAGAGGCGAAGGCCACGCGCCGCTCGAAATGTCCGTAGGGGATTTCCAGCCTTATAATATTGGCTCTCGCCCCTTTGCTGGGAAGAGGACGGGCGCCGGCGATGATCAGCGTGTCGCCCTGGATCTCGACGCGGACCGCTTCGGGCGCCACGCCGGGCAGGGCGGCGATGATATAGACCTCGCGCTCCGTCTCGAGGATGTCGATTGGCGGCTCCCAGCGCGCGCCCTCCCGCGAGGGCTCGAAGAATTGCCGCCGCAAATGCTCGGCGCGCTCGAGCAGCGCGCAGGCCTCAGCCCACATCAGCGCCTTAGGATCACGCAGCAAAGACCAACCTCTAAACCATGTCCCGGGAAAATCGCCTTAGCGTAAGCCATATCTTGGGCTTCGTCCGGCTTCTGACAAGTAGGCCTAAAGAACGGCTAAAGCCTCTCCCCCGCCTTTGAATTGTCCCGACCGCTGTGGCATATGGCCATTTGACCCGCTCCCCCGATCGGGTGTTTAGGCTGCCTTCGGCAGCGCAATGAGGGGCATATAGGATGATGCACAAAGCGGCATTGACCGCCGTCAAGCCCATTGCGTGGCTGGTCGCGGCGGCGCTTCTGCTCGGGCCTGATCTCGCGCTTGCCTTCGGCTCCTGCCCGCCGGATGGCGACGAGACGATGTGGCCGACGCCGAGCATCGACGAGAAGTGCGGCAGCTACGACACCTGCACGATCCTGCAGCAGGCGAACCGCACCCAGGAGGCGGTGGCCTGCACGCAGAAGATCGACAGATGCGCCTATAGCCTGCATCAGGCGAACGAGCGGGCCGAGACGCATAACGCCGCGCTGGAGGATTGCCGCGCCAACCTTCCCGCTCAGCCCAAGCCGGTGCGCCCGAACGCCAGCAAGCCAGGCAAGCACAAATAAGGGGCAGGCGAGGGCTGCAAACCGGCGGCGGGCAAAGCAAGCCCAACGCCAAGGGCCGCCAGCCCGCGCCGCGTGAGCTCAACTGGCGCGTGATCGCGCCGTCCGGTCAGCGACTTGCGCCGGCTGGCTCACGGCCTCACCCCGCCAAAAATGCCCGTCGCCCGCCAGGCATTGTTGCCGGCATTGAAATTGCCGATGACGCCGGCGGCGTTGATGCCGTTGCCATTGACGAACGCGCCGTTGGCAAGTCCAGACACGCCACCTTTTCCAGCGAGGACGCCACTGAAGGACTGGGGCTGACCTGGGGCGAACATCGCGCCGCCGAAGCTTTTGCCGTCGAAATTGGAGATGTCCAAGGTTCCGCTTCGCCGTGCGAAATTCCAGGTCATGTCCATATCGCCGGTGGCGACATATTTCTGCCAGCCGCCGTCGGTCCGCACCGCGACATTGCCGATCGCATCGCCGGCATAGGTCGCCGATCCGTCTCTCGGCATATCCGAGCTTGAGGTGATGTCGCCGGCGATCCACCAGCCCATATGCACGTTGTCGGTCCGTTGCACCTGGCTCGTCTTGTAGGTCACGAGCGCGCCCCAAGTGCCCCATTTCATGAAATCGCAGGTTTGGCAGAAGGCCCGCTTTTGCACGAGCTGGTCGCCGACCTGGACGGTCTGGCCGGGGAACAGCACCTCGTTCGCGTGAATGGTGTCGGCGCCGATGACGTAGCCCTGCACCAGCGCCTTTGCGTCCGTCCTGTTGAGCCACAGCGCGCGCTCGGTCACGCTCGAGCCGGCCCCTTCGACCGCGGCGTAAGTCTGATTGTCGATGTAAGCGGAGGTTCCGTTCTCATTGCCGAATTTGAGATCGTAGCTGACGCTGTGCAGGAAGCCGTTGTCGCTCACCTGGATCGCGGCCGTCATCGTGTTGCGTGTCGGGTCGAAGCCGATGATGACGTCGTTCGAGCTGACATTCGTCACGACCGTAGGCGCATCGTGGCTCGTGCCCTCGACGAGCCCCGCGGCGAATCCGTTGAAGGTGCCGCTATAGCTTTGCGTGGCGCCGGTCGAAGGACCCGAACCGATACCGATATGGTAGGTGGTGTCCGACGCTTCCTCAGCCGCCTGTTGCGCCTGGTCGTTCCACGGATTGCGGCCGGCGATCTGGGTGTCAGTCGAATCCGACCCGATCACCAGGTTCGGATTGTCGTCTCCCATGAAATGCGAGCCGTCGGAATTGGCGAGACTCGCGATCTCGCCGCTGAAGCTGTACGTATCGCCCACATCGGAGCTGCCGCGGCGCACGCCGGAGAGACCGCTCTCCGGGCTCCATTCGCCGACCGCGACATTGACGAAGGATTGCTGCCCGGGACCCGTGCCGGTGACATTGAAGCTCGCCTGCAGCCACACGGCGCGGCTCGGGTCGTCGCTGCTCCCGCTGTCCTTCTCGAGCAGCACGAGCGGGGACTGATAGCCCGGTCCCGAAGGCGACGAATGAGCCAAGGCAAACGGCCCGGCTGCCCCTGGCTGATTGATATCGCCCGTGAGCGAGAACGTGTACGTCTTGCCGCTCGGCGTGTTGAACGCGTAAGCATCGCCGCCGGCGATGAGGAGAGGATTGCTCCCACTGTCCGAGGGATTTACGTGCGTTAACTCGCCGGGAGTTCCGTTCGGGGCGTTGTTGAGCTGGTAGGCGTAAAAGCCTGGCTTGAAAACCGCGATGCCCTGATAGGTCTCTGTCTGGCCGTTCTGCGTGACGGTCGCATCGGTGACCTGGCAAGGCCCGTTGTCGCAGCCGTCCGGAATCCAGGGAAGATCGATCTTGGTCTCCGGCAACGCGCCCGACCCGGTGTTGACCCCGGTGATGTCGGCGGTGAGCCGGCTGTCGTGCACCTCGAAGCCCCAATTGAAGGCATCCGGCGATTCGGCGAAAGCCGTGGCGAGGCCTGGGCCGGTGAGCACGCGCACTTGCACCTGTTCCGGAGGAGGCGGTGGCGGCGGGGGCGGGGGAGGACCGCAGCCGTCCGGATTGTCACAGGGCGGCGGACCGCAGCCGTCGGGGTTATCGCAAGGCGGCGGCGGGGGAGGACCGCAGCCCGCCGTATCGCCATTACAAGGCGGTGGCGGCGGTGGTGGAGGATTCTCGTGATTCTGCGCTTCGTTCTGGATGTTCCCCTGAATCAGCGTCTGCTGGCCTTCCTGGGTGATCTCGGCGGTGCTGATATGGTGCTGGAAGAAGCCGCCCGACCAAGGCTTGGGACCGTCGCCGGAGACGACATAGATCTTCCCGCTGCCGGACAGCTTGCCCATGATAAAGGCGGTGTCCTCGGGCCGCGTCGGCTCGATCGTCGCCCCGCCGCCGCGCGTGAAATAGAAGCTGTATCCGGGCGTGAAGATCTTCTGGTCCCCGAGCTTCAGATACTCGCCGAACAGGAAGGAGAAGACGGTCCCGCTCTTGTCGATCTTGCCCTGGAACATGCCGCCGCGAATCGAAAGCGCGCCCTCCGGCGTATTGACGGTGACGCCGCCGTCATTCTTGGAGATCTTGCCGCCGACGAAGCGCATCACGCCCTTGCCGAAGCTCGCCACCACTTCGCCTTTGCCCTTGTTCGGGTCGTACACGAATTTATCGATGACGAGGTCGGAGCCCGGGCCGACGGTGAAAGTCGAGCCGTCCACGAGCAGCACCTGCACGAGACCGGCGCTCGTCGTGTTGATGCGCTCATTGAAGAAGATGGATTTGCCGAGATTGACCTGGCTCTGCGCGCTGCCGTTCAGGCTGCTGAAGGCGTCCGGATGCACGGCCGCGGCGACGCCGACCTTGTCGGCATGGGCCGGTAGGCTCGCGGCGAGCCAGCCTGCGCAGGCCAAAGCGACGCCGGTGAGGAGCGGGGAGCCAAGTCCCTTTGGCGTGGTTCGTGACATCAGAACCTCTTTTGTAATCCCAACAGCGCCGAAAAATCGTCGAAAGCGTAGACCTCGTAATTCGATTGCTGATCGCGGATCTCGATCTGCGGGATCATCGCCAGCGACTCGGTTACCGGAATCACCACGGCGGCGCGGCCCCAGAAGGTACGGTCGACCTCCGATTGCAGCGGATTGATGGTCGGGTCGGGCTCGTCGTAATGGCGGGTGATGCCGCCCGCGCCGACCTGCAGGGTCCAGGGATAGCGCCCGGCCGTGACCAAGGGATTGCCGAAGGTCCAGCTGATGCCGGCCGAGCCGCCGAGCTCGACATTGGCATAGAAGCTCGCGTCCGCGTTTTCGCGCTGGGCGTAGCCTTCGACGATCAGGATGATGCCTGGCGCAAGGAAGTAGGAATAGCTGCCGCCGACGCGCGTCTGGAAGCCGTTGCGCAACGTCGAATCGGGGCGGATCTCGGTATTATTGAATTGCCGGTCGCGCGTCTCGAGCCGGAGATCGATGACGCTGCGCGGAGCTGCGTAGCTCAAGAACCGGACGCCGGCGCCGCCGGCGTTGAAATATTGGTCGTTGCCGAGCAGCGTTTCGTCGCCGATGCCGTAGACGAACAGCCGGCTCTGATCCATGCCGATCCGCTTCAGGTTGAACGAGGGCCCGAGCGTCGCCTCAAAGAAATCGAGGTCGATATCGGTTAGATCGAAATAGCGGGCATCGTAGCCGATGGCGTCGAACTCGATGCGGTCCCCCTGATCCTTGAGGTCGTAGGAGTAGTGCAGCGTGCCGATATTGAGCGCGCTCCAATCGGCTTTCGCCGTCGCCTGATTGTCGAGGGTGAAGTCGATGCCGTTCAGCGTCACGCTCTGGTTGGCGGGACCGGAGTTCGCGTCGCTCTCCCAGCGGATGCCGCTATACCAGGTGGCGGAGAAAGGCGGGGGCTCGGCCTCGGCGGCCATTTGGCCGAGATAGGAGCGAACCTGATCGGCGATCTGCGGCGGCGTCGCCGGATTGGAAATCACCGCGCTGAAATAGCCGCGCGCCACGTCGTAGGAGCCGATCTTGTAATACAGGATGCCGAGCTCGAGCTGCAGCTTCGGCGTGTTGGGCGCATAGATCAGCATCCGCTCGAGCGTGGAGATGGCGCCTTCGTAATCGCCCACCTGCTGCGAGAGCTCCGCATATTCGAAGGCAATGTCGAGATTGTTCGGCGCTTGCAGCATCTCGGCGAGCAGCTGCTTGCGGCGCGCGTTGATCTGGTCCGGCGAGAGCTGCTGCAGCGCGGCGTCGGAAGAATCCGGGGCGGCATGAGCCGGCGCAAGCCCGCCTATGGCGAGACTCGCGGCAATCGCGGTGGCGATTGCGCACTGCGCCCATCCCCTCATGACCGACCCCTACGGTCTTCCCTCGGAGACGGCGCTCAGGCTATTGCTGATGCCCCTCCGCGGCCGAAATTAGCGGCTCCTGCTTGCTGCAGCAAGGCCGCAGGGGAGGAATTCAAGCATTTCAAGAGTCTGTGTCCCGAGTACCACGAGTCCGATGCAGAATTAGCACGGCGAGAAACTAGTCATTCCAAACCAAGCACAAGTTCTTGCTTTCTTCTCTTCGCCGGAAGCTTACGAGCCGCGGCCTGCAAAGGTCGAACGGATCGAAACGCATATATCGATCGTCTTCCTGGCCGGGGATTTCGCTTACAAGATCAAGCGCGCGGTCAAATATCCCTTCCTCGATTTTTCGACTTTGGACAGACGTCATGCCGCCTGTCTGCACGAGCTTGCCGTCAACCGCCGCACGGCGCCCGAGCTTTATCTTCGGATCGCTCCGGTCATTCGCGACACTGCTCAGCATTTCAGGCTTGCCGGCCAAGACGAAAACGGCAAGGCGGTGGAATGGGTGCTGGTCATGCGAAGATTCGACCAGGAGAAACTCTATGATCGCATGGCGGAGCGGGGTGAGCTTCCGCTTGCCGCCATGACACCGCTTGCGCGGGAGATCGAGAGTCTGCATCGGAGCGCGGACCGGCTGATTGCGCCAGGGCTGTCGCTCGAGCGGCTCTCCAAGGTGCTCGATGAAAATCTGCAGGCCTTCGCGGACATCGAGGAGGATGTCGGCCGCGACAGCCTCGCCGAGTTCGAGGGGGTGCGGGACATCTTCGGCGGAATTGCGCCGCTGCTCGCGGAGCGGGCGAAAGGCGGCTATGTGCGCCACTGCCATGGCGATCTGCACCTCCGCAACATCGTCGAGATCGGCGGCAAGCCGGTGCTGTTCGACGCCATCGAGTTCGACGACGCCATCGCCACCGTCGACGTGCTCTATGACCTCGCCTTCCTCCTGATGGATCTCGGCGCGCGTGGCCTCGTCCAGCACGCGAACGGCGTGCTCAATGCCTATCTCGACGCCTCGGGCGAGATGGGCAATTTGCTCGGGTTGAGAGCCCTGCCGCTGTTCCTGTCGCTCCGGGCCATGGTGCGGGCGAAGGTCGAGCTGTTGCGCTCGCGTCATGGCGGGCGCGAGGCGCGCGAAGAGGCGCGGCGGCGCGCCATCAATTATTTCTATCTGGCACGGGATTATCTTGTCACGCGACCACCGCGACTGATCGCCATCGGCGGCCTTTCCGGGAGCGGCAAGTCGGCCGTGGCCCGGGCGCTCGCGCCGCGGCTTGGGAGCTTCCCGGGCGCGGTGCATGTCAGGAGCGACGTCGAGCGCAAGCGGCTGTTCGGCGTCGAGCCCGGCGAAAAGCTGCCGCCATCGGCCTATGCGCCTGAGGTCACGGCGCTCGTCTACGCGATATGCCGCAAGCGGGCGCTGCTCGCGCTGCAGGGCGGCCAGACCGCGATCGTCGATGCCGTGCATGCGAGCCCCGAGGAGCGCGACGCCATCGAGGGCATCGCAAAGCACGCCGGCGTCGCCTTCACCGGACTTTGGCTCGACGCGCCCCGCAACATTTTGCGCGATCGGGTCGGCCGCCGCGAAGGCGA
>CAZNTY010000569.1:0-1768 GCA_964576085.1 uncultured Undibacter sp.
CGCGCGCCGGACGAAGATCGCCGACGCCCTCAAGACGCTGGAGGCCGCCACATAAACGGCCAAATGCGTCGGAACTGTCGCGCCCCAAACCGGACGGGTGCATTGCCGTGAACATCTTTCTTGCCGGCGCGACGGGGGTGATCGGACGGCGTCTCGTGCCGATGCTGCGCGAGGCCGGCCATTCCGTCACCGGCACCACGCGCTCACCGGCCAAGGCCGAGGCCCTGCGTTTGGTCGGCGCCGAGCCCGTGGTGGTCGACGTGTTGGACGCCGAGGCGCTGGCGCGCGCCGTCGCGCGGGCGGCGCCGCGGGTCGTCATCCACCAGCTCACGGATCTGCCGGCCGCGCCCGGCACGCCCGGCTACGAGGCCGGGCTCGAGCGCAACGCGACGCTGCGCATCGAGGGCACGGCCAACCTGGTCGCGGCGGCGAAGGCCGCCGGCGTCGCGCGGCTGATCGCGCAGAGCATTGCGTTCGTTTACGCGCCCGGCGAGGGCGCGCGCCGGGAGAGCGATCCGCTCGACGTCAAGGCCGAGGGCGTGCGCAGGCGCACCGTCGCTGCGGTCGCCGCGCTCGAGCAGGCGACGCTGTCGATGCCGGAAGGCATCGTGCTGCGCTACGGCTTCCTGTATGGACCGGGCACCTGGTTCGAGCAGACGAAGCGGGCCAGGCCGGCGCTTCACGTCGATGCCGCGGCCCATGCCGCGCTGCTCGCGCTCACAAGGGGCGTGCGCGGCATCTACAACATCGCCGAGGATGACGGCGCGGTGTCGATCGAGAAGGCGCGGCGCGAGCTCGGCTTCGATGCCGGCTGGCGCGCGTCATGATTGCAATGGAGTGCGGGAGAGGGAGACCGGTGCGATGCTGAAAAATCTGATGGTCAGGCAAGGCTCCTGGCTGTTTCGCTGGCGGTCGTACCTGCCGCTGCTGCTCTTTCCGCTGGCCGTCGAAACGTTCCTGAATTCCGGCTGGATGACCCGGCAATTCGGCGCCGCCGGCGAGGACCTGTGGGACATCTTCTGCCTGCTGGTCGCGCTGATCGGGCTGACCGTCCGCGTGATGACGGTGGGTTTTGTGCCGCGCGGCACATCGGGCCGCAACACCACCAGCCAGCAGGCCGCCGTGCTCAACACCACCGGGCTTTATTCGGTGGTCCGCCATCCGCTCTATCTGGGAAATTTTTTCATCTTCATGGCTTTCGTCATGCTGTTGAAGAGCGGGCTGTTCGCGATCCTCGCGGCGCTGGTCTATCTGGCTTATTACGAGCGCATCATCCTCGCCGAGGAGGAATTTCTCGCCGAGCGTCATGGCGCCGCGTTCTACGAGTGGTCGAGCCGGACCCCGGTCATCATTCCGCGGCTGCGCGGCTGGGTCGCGCCTCATCTGCCGTTTTCCTGGCGCTCGGCGCTGCGGCGGGAATATCACACCGTCTTTCTGATCGCCGCGGTGTTCTTCGTCAGCGAGCTGCTGGAATCGGTGGTGCTCGAGCGCAGCACGGTCGCGGCCTGGCTGCGCGAGGAGCCGCTCTGGGCCCTGCTGGCGGCCGCCGCCGCCGCGCTTTATGTGGCGGTGAGGACGGTCAGGAAAGCCACGCGCTGGCTCGACGTCGAAGGCCGCTGATCCGGCCGCCGCTTGACATATATTCCTATAGGATTATAGTCTGAAGCGTCCGGTCCGTCGAAGGGCGCTCTCATGAGGCGTCATGACGGTGGGACCGTCCGGGAGGGGTTACGGCGCCGACAACCGCGCCGGCCTTCCGGGTCGCCGG
>CAZNTY010000570.1:0-5119 GCA_964576085.1 uncultured Undibacter sp.
CAAGAACGTGCGGCTCGATCCGCTCAAGAGCCTGGACTTTGTCTATATGGCTCTGACGCAGGAGCCCGAGTTCAACAAGGCGCTCGCAGTCAAGGAATGCCGCCAGGCGATCGGCTATGCCATCGACTATGACGGCATCAAGAACTCGATGCTGGGCGGCGCGGCGCTACGTCCGGCGCACTTCCTGCCGATCGGGGTCGAAGGATCGACCGAGCAGATTGCCCGCGAAATCGGCTTCCGCAACGACCCGGCCAAGGCGAAGGAGCTGCTGGCCAAGGGCGGCTATCCGGACGGCTTCGAATTTGAGATCGCCTACGGCAACGCCGCGGAGCAGGGCGTGACCTACCAGGACCTCGGACAGAAGATTCAGTCCGACCTCGCGCGCGTCGGCATCAAGGCCACGCTCAAGCCGATGGATCAGGTCAACCTGCGGACCGAGTATACCGGCGGCAAAGCCAAAGGCGGCGTGCTCACGTTCTGGAATCCGCCGGCGGTCGACAACCTGCTCTGGGCCGCCGCGGTGGTGCAGCGCGTCGCCAAGCGCGTGCACTGGACGGTGCCGCAGGACGTCTATGATCTGGCCTTCAAGGCCTATGTGGAGCCGGACGCCAAGAAGCGCGCCGATATGTGGGTGAACTGGCAGAAGGTGCTGGTCGATCAGGCCAACCACTTCATTCTGTTCCAGCCCATTTATCAGATCGCGGTCCGGCAATCGATCGGCGCCTTCCCGCTCACCGCGGCGGGCTGGATGCTCGACCTGAAGGATGTGAAGCCGAAGGCATGATCGGCACGCTTTTCAGGGATCAAGGGCGGCCATCGCGGCCGCCCTTTTTTATTTAAAGCGTGATGATTTTAAGTTGACGCTTCTCCGTCATCCTGAGGTGCCGCCATAGGCGGGTCTCGGTATGCGCCTACCGCTTGAACTCCGCCGTGCGGCCCTCGCGAAACGCGTTGATTCCTTCGAGATGGTCGCCCGCAGAGAAGCAGAGCGTGTTCATTTCGTTTTCGTAGCGGAGGCCGGTTTCGAGGCTGGAGGACAGCGCCATCCGCACGGCCGCTTTGACCGACTGCACGGCAACAGGGCTGAAGCCGGCGATCTGTGCACACAGCGCCCTCGCCTTCGCTTCGACCTCGCCGTCGTCGACGAGGTATTCCACCAGCCCCAGCCGATAGGCTTCGTCCGCATCGATCGGTTCGCCGGTCAGGAGAAGCCGCATGGCCTGTCCGTAACCGACCAGGCGCGGCAGCATTTGCGAGCCGCCGCCGCCGCCGACCCAGCCCCGCGTAACCTCAGGGAAGCCGAGCTTGGTGCTGCGGCCCGCGACCCGGATGTCGGCCGCCAGCGCCATCTCCCCGCCGCCGCCCAGCACCCAGCCCTTGAGCGCGGCAACGACCGGTTTTGCAATGCCGCGGATCGTGCTTTCATAGCTCACGCGGTTGCGGAACGCCCAGGCGCTGGGATATGCAGCCAGTGAATTGAGGTCGCTTCCCGACGAGAAGGCCCGTTCTCCTGCACCTTTGATCATTACGACCCGAACGGCGTCGTCCCGATCCACTTTGGCGCATATCGCCTGCAGCTCGGCCGTCATCTTGGGCGTCATGGCGTTGTGCTTTTGCGGGCGATTCAGCACTATCTCGCCGATGAAATTCGTTACGGTCAGTGTGACTTCCTCGGACATGATCGACTCCTGTTATTTTGAGCTTTCAGGCGATACGCGACGCCGGCTGGACGCCGTGCCGCGCGTGCAACGATGATTCCCGCACGCAAACGGACCGGACGGCGCCGCAGCCGGCTGACGCTGCGCGATCTTGCCGAGCATGCGGACGTCTCGCCGGCGACCGTATCGCTGGTCCTTCGCAAAAGTCCGTTGGTCGCGGAAAAGACGCGCCAGCGCGTCATCGCATCGATGCGCAAGCTCGGCTACGTCTACAACCGTGGCGCCGCCAGTCTTCGCACCCAGCGCACGCATACGGTTGGCGTCGCCATCAACGAGCTGGTCAATCCTTATTTCGCCGAGCTGACGGCGGCGATCGAACGCGCGTTCAATCGCGTCGGCTATTCGGTGTTCCTGAGCAATTCGGCCGAAGATCCGGCGCGACAGGATCAGTTCATCGACACCATGAGGGAATACAACGCCGACGGCCTGCTCATCTGCCCGGCCGCGGGAACGACCGCCAAGTCGCTGCACCGGCTCATCCGGATCGAGATGCCGTGCGTGCAGATTTCCCGCTACGTGCAGGGGGCGAAGCTCGATTTCGCCGGCAATGACCATCGGCGCGGCACATATCTCGCCACCGAGCACCTGATCGCGCTCGGCCACCGGCGCATTGCCATGATCGGCGGCACCGATCTGATCTCGACCGGCTGGGAACGCCGCAGGGGCTATGCCGACGCCCTTGCCGCATATGGCATCGACTTCGATCCGGGTCTCGTGCTCCGGCACGCGCCGACCCGCGAAGACGGCGCCGAAGCGATCAAGGCGGCACTCAAGACACCCGATCCGCCGACCGCCGCGGCCTGCTTCAACGATGTGGTCGCGTTCGGCGTCATGCTCGGTTTGCGCCAGCTTGGGCTCGAGCCGGGGCGCGATTTCGGCGTGGTCGGCTGCGACGACACCAGTGAGGCTGCGCTGTGGAGCCCGGCGCTGACCAGCGTCGCGATCGACACCGCGGCAATGGGCGAGCTTGCCGCGCAAATGCTGCTGGAGCGCATCGCAGATCATAAGGCACCACGCCGCGAGGTGGTGCTCGAGCCGAAATTGATCGTGCGCGCCTCCAGTGGCCCGCCACTCCATGAGCGCGCCCACCCGCCGCGGCAGCCGGTGATGACATAGGAACGGGCCGGAACTTGCGGGACAGCGATCATTGCGCAGACCCTATAGCCGGTGGATGTGCAAGCCGCCGTCGACATGGATGGCGTCGCCGGTGCTGAAACGGAAACTGCCGCCTGCGAGCGCGACGGCCGCCGCGCCGATGTCCTCCGGCTCGCCCCAGCGCCGCACGGGTGAAACGCCCTCCGCGATGAGACGATCGTATTTGTCCTTGACGACCGCGGTCATGTCGGTGCGGATGATGCCGGGCCGGATTTCAAAGACGCCGATGCCCAGCTCGGCGAGCCGCACGGCATAGAGCTTCGTCATCATCGAGATGCCGGTCTTGGACAGGCAGTATTCGGCCCGGTCGGGCGCCACCATCGTTGCGTTCGCCGAGGACAGATTGATGATCGAGCGCGGATGCGGTCCGCCGGTGGCCGCGGCCATGCGGCGCGCGACCTGCTGGGTCAGGAAGAACGGGCCGCGCAGGTTGATACCCATCACCTCGTCGTAGCTCTGCGGCGTCACGTCGAGGATGTCCCCGCGTATCCGGACCGAAACGCCCGCGTTGTTGACCAGGCATTCGAGGCCGCCAAAGGCCGCCCAGGCGGCGTCGGCCAGCGCCGGCAGGCCATCGAGCGCGGCGATATCGCCTTGCACGAACGCGACGCCCGCACCGCGGTCGCGCAGCCCGGCGAGTGCCGTCTCGGCGGCCTCGTCACGGACAATGTCGTTGTTGACGACGTCGTAGCCCGCCTCTGCAAACGCGACGGCGAGGCCGCGGCCAATGCCGCGCCGGCCGCCGGTGACGAGAACACGCGACCGCGATGTCATGCCAGAAGCTGCCGCGCGATCAGCATGCGTTGGATCTGGTTGGTGCCCTCGTAGATCTGGGTGATCTTGGCGTCGCGATAGAGACGCTCCACCTCCATGCCGCGGATGTAGCCCATGCCGCCGTGAACCTGCACCGCGCTGGCGGTGTGCGTCACCGCCGCGTCGGCGGCGAAGCATTTGGCCATCGAGCACTCCGCCGTCGCCCGCTCGCCGCCGTCGAGCGCGGCCGCCGCGTGCAAGGTCATCAGCCGCGCCGCGTGCAGATCCTTGGCCATGTCGGCCAGCATCCATTGCACCGCCTGGAATTCGCTGATCGCCTGGCCGAACTGCCGTCTTTCCTTGGCGTAGGTAATCGAAGCGTCGAGCGCGCCCTGCAGGATGCCGACCGCGAGCGCGGCGATGCCGACGCGGCCCTTGTCGAGCACGCTCATCATCATGTGGAAGCCGCGATTGAGCGGCCCCAGCAAGGCCGTCTTCGGCAGCTCGATGTTGTCGAAATGCAGGGCGCCGACCGGCGAGGCGCGCTGGCCCATCTTGTGCTCCTGCCGGCCGACCCGGTAGCCCTTGCGGTCGCGCTCGACGATGAAGATGCTCATGCCGCGCTTGCCGAGCTCGGGCGCCGTGCGCGCGAGGACGACCGCGAAGTCGGCGACCGGCGCGTTGTGGATCCACAGCTTGCCTCCGCTCAGCCGCCAGCCGTCCGCCGTCTCGACCGCGGTGGTCCTGATGCCCGAGACGTCCGAGCCGGCCTCCGCCTCGGTGATGGCATAAGCGCAGCGCCGTTGCGCGGCGAGCAAGGGCCGCAGGAACGTCCGCTGCTGGTCGGGCGTGCCGTGGGTGGCGAGCAGCGTGCCGACCAGTTCCACCAGGCCACACTGGTCCGCGACCGAGGCGTAGCCTCTCGACAGCTCCTCCATGACGTGCGCGTAGGACACGACATCCGCGCCCGCCCCGCCCAGCTCCTCCGGCACCGTGATCCCGAACATGCCGAGCCGCGACATTCTGTCATAGATCTCGCCGGGAAAACGCTCGGTGTCGTCGAGCTCGCCGGCGACGGGCCGGATCTCACGTTCGGCGAACTGGCGCGCCGTCTCGCGCATCATCTGATGGCGATCCGATACGTCGGCCTCGATTTCCGCTATGGTCATCATGTGGGCGCGACGGTGTGTTGCACGGATAGAGCAATGCGCATGGACAGGACTTGGGCTTGCGATCGTGCGCATCGTAGTTAGGATTTGACACGCCGTCACCCGAAATTTAGAACGATCTAAAAGGCGTCAAATAAGCCTTTATGGGAGGAAGCGCTGAGGATCCACCGGCCGGCAACGGCGCCGTCCTGCTTGCCCCGTTCGCCTGTTGGACGAACGGACGGGTAGAACGCGATGCTGCGCTACATCGTCTCCCGATTGGGCCTGGCGGTGGTGATGGCCGTGCTCGACACGCTCGTGATCTTCCTGTTCGCCAACACCGTT
>CAZNTY010000571.1:0-3237 GCA_964576085.1 uncultured Undibacter sp.
TACATCTCCTTGTATTTGGCCTCGTTGATATAGGCGCGCTTGGCCCACTCGGGCGATACGGGATAAACCTTGTCGTCGGACATCGTGCTTCCTCCTGCGGGCGCTTGGCTTTCGCCCGCGCCCCGTCTTTTGTCGGCCGATTATGCTCCGCCGCTTCGCGGCCCGACAAGTCGCCGCCCATGCCACTTTAGTGGGGTTTCAGCGGCTTGGCGGCAGATAAAGCCTCGCATCCGTCAGGACTTCAGCCCGCCCATCTTGCAGACGAGCGTCCATTCGGCACCGGTGACCGGCTGCACCGACAGCCGCGACAATTTGATCAGCGCCATGTCCTTGAGCTTCGGCTCCTTCCTGATGGCCTCGAGCGTCACCGGCTTCGGCAGCGGCGCGACGCCTTTCACGTCGACGACCACCCAGGGCTCGCCGGCTTTCGCCGTCGGGTCGGGATAGGCCTCGCGCACGACCTCGGCGATGCCGACGATCTCCTTGCCGATGTTGGAATGATAGAAGAAGGCGCGGTCGCCCTTCTTCATCTTCATCAGGTTGAGCTTGGCGGTGTGGTTGCGCACGCCGGTCCAGGCTTCGCCCTTGGCGCCCGTCTTCATCTGTTGATCGAACGACCAGACGTCGGGCTCCGACTTGATCAGCCAATAGGCCATGTCATGCCTCGCAAGTCATTCGGCCCTGAATGGCCGGGTCAGCAGCGCCTCTATCGCCGCGTCGACGCTTGTCTTTCCCGCCAGGATGGCGGCGACCGCGGTCGAGATCGGCATCTCGACATCGCGCGCGCGGGCCATGTCGAGCAGCACCGGCGCGGTGAAAACGCCTTCGGCCAGCTTGCCGCCGCCGGCTTGTGCCGGCGAGGCGCCTTTGGCGAGATCGACTCCGAACGAAAAGTTACGCGATTGCGTCGTCGAGCAGGTCAGCACCAGGTCGCCGAGGCCGGACAGGCCGGTGAGCGTTTCCGGTCGCGCGCCGTAGGCGCGGCCGAACCGCGCAAGCTCGGCGAAGCCGCGGGTGATCAGCGCGGCATGGGCGCTGGCGCCGAGCCCGCGGCCGACGACGATGCCGGCGGCGATCGCCAGCACGTTCTTGGTCGCGCCGCCGATCTCGACCCCGCGCACGTCGGTCGAATGATAGGGACGGAACGTCGCGGAGCCGAACGCGTGCGCGAGCGCCGCCGCGGTGCCGGCGTCGGCGCAGGCGAGGGTCACCGCGGTCGGCAGGCCGCGCGCTACATCGGCGGCAAAGCTCGGCCCCGACAGGATCGCTGGCGTGGCCTTCGGCGCGCACTCGGCGACGATCTCGGTCACGAATTTGTGGGTGCCGTGCTCGATGCCTTTGGCGCAAGACACGATTGGCGTTCCGCCGCGCAGCAGCGGCGCCAGCGATCCGACGGCGGCGCGCGTCGCCTGGGCCGGCACCACGAGCAGAAGGGCGTCGGCCTTGGCGACGGTCGCGAGCTCGCGCGTGACGTCAATGGAATCGCTGATCCTGACGTCGGGCAGGAACCGGCTGCGCCGATGTTCCACGAGCGAGACGGCGTTGTCCGCGTCGTGCTCCCATAGCGTGACCCTGCGGCCGGCGCGCACCGCGGTTTCCGCCAGCGCCGTGCCCCATGCGCCGCCGCCGATGACGCCGATGTGTTCGATGCTCATTTGAATGCTGCCGTCTTGGGCCGGGCTTGCGCCGCCGCGATCTCGTCGAGCGGCCAGCGTGCGCGGGGCGCGACGTCCAGGCCGTCGGTCATGCCCAGCGTCAGCCGCTCGGCGCCGGCCCAGGCGATCATCGCCCCGTTGTCGGTGCACAGCTCGAGCGGCGGCGCGACCAGCACAGTGCCGGCTTCGACGGCGAGGCGTTGCAGCACCTTGCGGATCGCCTGGTTGGCTGCGACGCCGCCGGCCGCGACCAGCGCCGACGGCGCGCCGTATCGGGCGCGGAAAATGCGCAGCCCGGTGCGCAGCCGATCGAGCACGACGTCGACGACGGCCTGCTGGAATGACGCGCACAGGTCGGCGACATCCTGATCGGTCAGCGGGGCGATGCGCTCCGCCTCGAGCCGGAGCGCGGTCTTCAAGCCCGACAGCGAGAAGTCGGCGTCGTGCCGGCCGCTCATCGGCCGCGGCAGCGCGAAACGTGCGGCATTGCCCTTGGCCGCCTCGTTCTCGACCTGCGGTCCGCCGGGATAGCCGAGCCCGAGAAGTTTCGCGGTCTTGTCGAAAGCCTCGCCGATGGCGTCGTCCACCGTGGTGCCGAGCCGCACATAGTCGCCGACGCCGCGCACGGCGACCACCTGCGTGTGCCCGCCGGACGCCAGGAACAGGCAATAGGGAAACGGCGTGGCATCGGTCAGCCGCGCGGTCAGCGCGTGGGCTTCGAGGTGGTTGACCGCGATCAGCGGCTTGCGATGGGCCAGCGCGATCGCCTTGGCGGTGGTCAGGCCGACGATCACGCCGCCGATCAGGCCGGGCCCGGCCGCGGCGGCCACACCGTCGAGCTGCCGGTAGCCGCGTCCCGCCTCTTTCATGGCGCGGTCGACCACGTGATCGAGCACCTCGACATGGGCGCGCGCCGCGATTTCCGGCACCACGCCGCCGAATGCGGCGTGCTCGCTGACCTGCGAGAGCACGACGTTGGAGAGGATATGGCCGCGCCCGCCGTCCGTCCGTTCCACCACGGCGGCCGCGGTCTCATCGCAGGTTGTCTCGATGCCGAGGATGATCATTTCGAGCCACTTTGCCTTCCATATGCCGGGAGGCTAGTTACCCCAGTGGGTAACACTGCGAGGTCTTAGGGTGCAATCCAAGGTTCTGCGTATCGGCACGCGCGGCAGCCCGCTGGCGCTGGTGCAGGCGCGCGCCGTGCGCGACCGGCTGGCTGCGGCGCTCGGCCGCCCGGCGGACACGATCGAGCTCCGGATCATCCGAACGACCGGCGACGTCATCGTCGACCGGCCGCTGGCCGAAGAAGGTGGCAAGGGCCTCTTCACCAAGGAGATCGAGGACGCGCTGCTGCGTGACGATATCGATCTGGCGGTCCATTCGGCCAAGGATATGCCGACGATCCTGCCCGACGGGCTGATGCTGGCGGCATGCCTGGAGCGCGAGGATCCGCGCGACGTCTTCATCAGCGGCAAGGCCGGCGCGCTGACCGACCTGCCGCCGGGCGCCCGGGTCGGCACTGCCTCGCTGCGGCGGCAGGCGATCATGAAGCGGGCGCGGCCCGATCTTGAGGTCGCGC
>CAZNTY010000572.1:0-11194 GCA_964576085.1 uncultured Undibacter sp.
ACAAGGACGAGTTCGGATAGACTTCGACCTTCACCTTGCCGTTGGTGTACTTCTCCGCCAGCTCCTTGAACTTCAGCGCGCCCTTACCCTTCGGCGTGTCATTGGCGACGACGTGGCTGAACTTGATGACGATCGGCGACTGCGCGGCAGCCGGCCATGCGGCGATGCTCAGCGCAAACAGGGCGGCGCCGAACGCGAACATTGCTTTTTTCATGTTTTGAATCCTCTAGACTTTTCCTCCCGATGAGCCACAGCAGCCCACCACTCCAACGCGCCTTGACAAGGCCGATGGAAAGATGGGCCATCTTAGTTTCGGATCGTGCGGTTGGCTAGGCTTTGCAGCCTCGCGCTATACGATGCGAAGAGGCAGGAACCGCCTTATTTTTCAACCCAGTCGGCGCATTTCGGCACTGCCGTATCCGCGCCCCAGGGCATGATCGGCACCGACGAGGTCGAGTTCTTCGGCGAGCCTTCGATGATCCGGTCGCTATAGACCATGTAGACCAGCACGTTGCGCTTCACGTCGCAGCCGCGCACGATCTGCATCTTCTTGAAGAACAGCGAGCGGCGCTTGCGGAAGACGTCTTCGCCCTGCTCGAATTTCGCCGTGAACTTGATCGGGCCGATCTGACGGCAGGACAGCGAGATGTCAGAGACCTCCTCCGCGACGCCGACCCAGCCCTTGAAGCCGCCGCGCTCCGGCACGGTGAAATGGCAGGCCACGCCCTCGACCTCCGGATCATCCAGGCCATAGACGGCGAGCTTGTCGTTCGGCGTCAGCCACTTGAAGACAGTGGAGCGTTTGAAGATGAGGTCCGGCTCTTCGGCCGCGAGCGCCGGCGCAAGCAGGACGAGGCTGGCAAAAATTGCTGCGATAACTCTGCGCAAGGAAACCTCCATCGGTTTCCCGCGACGTAATTACGCCCGGGCGATCATTCAATCGTCACGCCCAGAGCCGCTCGCCCTGCAGGTCCTTATAGATGTCGGCGACATACTCGCCATAGCCGTTGAAGATCAGCGTCGGCCGCCGCTCGCCGGTGCCGATCACCTCCTCGGTCGCCTGGCTCCAGCGCGGGTGCGGCACCGCCGGATTGACGTTGGCCCAGAAGCCGTATTCGGACGACTGCAGCGCCTCCCACAATCCTTTCGGCCGCTTGTCGGTGAAGCTGAAGCGCACGATCGACTTGATCGACTTGAAGCCGTATTTCCACGGCACCGCGAGCCGCAGCGGCGCGCCGTGCTGCTTCGCCATCGGATGGCCGTAGGCGCCGGTGGCGAGGAAGGCGAGCTCGTTGGTCGCTTCCGCCATCGTCAGCCCTTCGACGTAAGGCCACGGATACCAGGGCTGGCGCTGGCCGGGCGCGACCTTCTTGTCGAGGAACGTCTCCATGCGGACGTATTTGGCGCCGGACAGCGGCTTGGCGAACTCCACCAGCTTGGCGAACGGGAATCCGGTCCAGGCGATCGCCATCGACCAGGCCTCGACGCAGCGGTGGCGGTAATTGCGCTCCTCGAGCCCAATCTTGCGGACGATGTCGTCGATGCCGACGGTCTGCTCCTTCTCGACCATGCCGTCGATCCTGATGGTCCACGGTCGGATCGGCAGCGCCTGGGCCTGCTCCGCGACTTCCTTGCTGGAATTGAATTCGTAGAAATTGTTGTAGTGCGCGTTGACTTTTTCGTCGGTGATCGGACGGTCGAGAGCGTACTTGTCATTGTGCTTCGCCGGATAAAGGTCGGCGGTCGGATCGGACAGATTGGCAAGATCCGAGACACGCTGTGCCTCGGCCGTGCCGGACGCCACGGCCACCGTCGCCATGGCGGCCAGGACTGCACGGCGATCGAAAA
Organism: uncultured Undibacter sp.; assembly: GCA_964576085.1. Lineage (GTDB taxonomy): Bacteria > Pseudomonadota > Alphaproteobacteria > Rhizobiales > Xanthobacteraceae > Pseudolabrys. The sequence continues at coordinate 1,849 of CAZNTY010000572.1, forward strand.
ACAGGTGCGCGGGGGTGAGGCGACTGTCAGGAATGGTCCAGTCGCGGCGGCGAATGACGTTCATGGGCCGGTCCTCTCCGATTCGCGCCAGACCTACGGCCGACGCACCTCACAGGCAAGTCACGGATTCGACAGATCGATACGCACGGAACAGGTCCGGCTCATGGCGCGTTGGTTTGCATCGATTCACCGAATGATTGCCGTTCGCAATGTCGGAAACGCAAAGCCGGAGCTATCCCGTCCGGGAAACGATGGCGTTCCAGCGCCGGAGCTGGATGATCCAGCGTGTCGGCTGGGTGGTTCTCGCTTTGATCGCGCTCGCCGGGCTAGCCGGCCTGACCGGCCCGGGCCTGCTCAGCGACAGCACGGCCGGCTCGCCCGCGCTATCGGCGCAATACCAGCGGTTTCAGCGAGAAACCAAGCTGACCCGATTCATCGTCCGCCTGCCGGGTGGCGGCGAACCCCGGCTAAAGCTCGGCCATGAATTCCAGACCAGCTACGAGATTTCGGATGTGCAGCCGCAGCCGAGCCGCAGCGATGCCGGCGCAGACGGTCTCACCTGGCAGTTTGATCCCGTCCCCGGCGTCCTGGTCGTCGTGATCTGGGCACGGCCACGCCAATTCGGACCGGTCACGGTCGACCTGCAAGGCGGCGACGCAGGGCTGACACTGCGTTGCTTCGTCTATCCGTGAGGGCATGATGGACAGCGTCATCAAGGCCGCGGTGGTCTATTTCGTCCTGTGGGCCATCATCCGCATCTCCGGCCGCCGCACGCTCGGCGAAATGACCGCATTCGACTTCGTGCTGTTCCTCGTGATCGGCGGCGCAACCCAGCGCGGGCTCACCGGCCAGGATTTTTCGCTGACCAACGCCTTCATGCTGGTCACGACCTTCATGGTCATTGACATCATATTGTCTGTGGTCGAGCGCCGTTCGCCACGACTCCGCCGTATCCTCAAGGGCATGCCGTTGATCGTCGTCGAGAACGGCGCAGCGCTGAGCTGGCGCCTGCGCGCGGCGCGCATCACCGAAGGCGACATCATGGAATCGGCGCGCAAGCTTCAGGGCCTCGAGCGCATGGACCAGATCAAATTCGCGATCCTCGAGGCCAATGGCGACATCACCATCATACCGCAAGACATGATGACGCCCCGCATGACGCCGCAGTCGCAGGATGCAGGATGATTGCTATTCGGCCGCGCGACGCGCGGCCACGATCTGATCGGCGGTGCGGCCCGTCAACTCCGCCATGTGGTCGAACTTGAAGGTGAACGAGCCGACGCCGGCCGTCGCCGACCGGATCTCGATGATGAGGTCGCCGATCTCGGCCTCGGGCATCTTGGCGCGCACCACGTCCCAGCCGTCCCAGCCCTCGCGGGTATCGAAGCCAAGAATCTGGCCACGCCGGCCGGACAGGATGGCGTTCATTTTTGCGGTGGCATCGCTCGGGCAGACGATCTCGACCAGATAGATCGGCTCGAGCAGCACCGGCTGGCATTGCAGCAGGCCTTCGGCGATGGCGATGCGGCCGGCCGTCTGGAACGCCATGTCGGAAGAATCGACGGCGTGATAGGAGCCGTCGACCAGGGCAACAGCGATATCCACCACCTGGAAGCCGAGCGGGCCGTGCTTGAGCGCGTTGATGACGCCTTCTTCGACCGAAGGGATGTAATTGCGCGGCACTACACCGCCGACGATCTTGTCCTCGAACTGGAAACCGGCGCCGCGCGGCAGCGGCTTGATGTCGAGCACGACGTCGCCGAATTGGCCGTGGCCGCCCGACTGCTTCTTGTGGCGGCCGCGCTGCGTGATCGGCTTTCTGATCGTCTCCTTGTAGCCGACCGTCGGCCGCCGGATCGTGATCGGAACGCCATAGCGGTCGCCCAGCCGCTCAGCCGCGACCCGCAGGTGCATCTCGCCCTGTCCCCACATCACCACTTCGTGGATGTCGGCGTTGTGCACGATCGAGATCGAGGGGTCTTCCTCCGTCAGTTTTGTGAAAGCCGCGCCGAGCTTGACATCGTCCTTGCGCTCTTTCGCCGACAGGGCATTGGCGAGCACGCCCGGATAAGGCTGCACGTCGACCACCGCCTTGTGCGCGGTCTTGCCAGTCGAGATCGTATCGCCGGTCTTGGCATGATCGAGCTTGCCGAACGCAACCGTTTCGCCGGCCTGCGCCGGCCCACGCTTGTCGACATGCTGGCCGAGCAGCTTGAACACGCCGGACACCCGGCCAGCCTCGCGTTCCGGCGTGTTGAACGTGGTGCCGTCGCCTGCCTGGCCGGACAGCATGCGCGCGATGGACATCTTGCCCCCGTGCGTGGTGTGCAGCGTCTTGAGGATGACCGCGACAGCCTCGCCGTTGCTGGCGACGCCCAGGCGTTTTGCGGTTTCGGCGACGCCAGGCGATTCATGACGCAAGGCCTTGAGCAGACGCAGCACGCCATTGGTGCGCGTTGCGACTCCCATCAACGCCGGACACACCATCCCGTCGCGCAGTTCCTTGGCCAGATCGTCGAATACCTTGTCACGCGGCGGCTGGATATCCTCGAGCAGCTGCGTCATCAGTTCGTCGTCGTGGTCGGCGAGCGTCTCCAGCATCGAGAAGCGGGCGGTCTTCTCGCGATCGAGATCCGAGCCCTTGAGCTCGATTACTTCGGATGGAGCATGCTCCTTATAGACGAAGGCGCGTTCGAGCGCGAGATCGACGAAGCCGTTGACGATGCCCTGGTCGTTCATGGTCGGTAGCTGACGCACCAGCAGCTTGCAGCGCGAGGCCGGCTGCAGCAGGGCCAGCGCGTCGTGCACCGACTGGTCGGCCAGATTGTCCAACTTGTCGATCTTGTTGATGAACAGGAAGTGCGGGATTTTCCGGTCCTCCAGCTCACGCAGAATTAGCTGCAATTGCGGGATTTTCTTCTCGTCGAGCTCGCAGACCACGACGGCGGCATCGACCGCCGGCAGCGCCGCGCGCATGTCGTGCATGAATTCGATCGAGCCCGGGCAATCGATGAAGGTATAGCTGTCGCCCATGAAATCGGTGGTGGCGACCGTGAGCTCGGTGCTCATCTTGTGGTGGCGGGCTTCCTTGCTGGCATCGCCGACCGTGGTGCCTGCCTCGACGGTGCCCTGGCGCTGGATCGCCCCGGTCCGGGCCAGGATGGCTTCCAGAAGCGTGGTCTTGCCGCTCTGGAACGGGCCGACCAACGCAATGCAGCGGGGCCCTTTCGCACCATTTTGCGCCATGACTGCCTCCCTCGGCCGGGGAGTTGGACCTGCGACCCGGCCCTTCCTGGTATCGTCTCAGTGAAAAGTGGCGGTGGCAAGTCTCGATTGCTGTCATGCCCGCGCCTGCGCTCGCTACGCGAGCTTCGGCGCGCTCGGAGTCCCGCCGAAGCGGCGTAAGCCGCGAAGGCGGACATGCGGGCCTCCAGTAATCGCAGACGTTTCGTGCTGGAGACGCACCGAACCGGAGTACGAGGTCCCCGCTTGCACGGGGACGACTCTCAAGTCAGGTTCCCGCAGAAGCGCTGGATGCGACGGCACGCCTCTTCGAGGTCTTCGGTCTTGGTGGCATAGGAAATACGGAACGCCGGACCGAGGCCGAACGCCGTGCCCTGCACGACCGCAACGCCTTCGGCTTCGAGCAGCTCGGTCACGAAATCTTCGTCGGTCGCGAGCGTCTTTCCGGTTGACGCTATCTTGCCGATCGCGCCGGCGCAGGACGGATAGACGTAAAACGCGCCCTCCGGCATGGGACACTTGAGACCCTTGGTCTGGTTGAGCATCGAAACCACGAGATCACGACGCTCCTTGAAGACCTTGTTGTGCCGGGCGATGAAGTCCTGCGGACCGTTGAGCGCCTCGACCGCCGCCCATTGCGAAACCGCCGCCGGATTGGTGGTCGATTGCGACTGTACCATCGCCATCGCCTTGATCAGCGGTTCGGGCCCGCCGGCATAGCCGATGCGCCAGCCGGTCATGCAGTAGGCCTTCGACGTGCCGTTGATCGTCAGCGTGCGCTCGTAGAGCGCCGGCTCGATCTGCGCCGGAGTGGTGAATACGAAATCCTCATAGGTCAGGTGCTCGTACATGTCATCCGTCATGACATGGACGTGTGGGTGCCTGACCAGCACGTCGGTCAGCGCCTTCAACTCGGTGCGCGTGTAGGCGGCGCCGGTCGGGTTCGAGGGCGAGTTGAGCAGGAACCATTTTGTTTTCGACGTGATGGCGCGCTCGAGCTGCGCCGCGGTGATCTTGAAGCCCGACTCCATGCCGCAGACGACCTCGACCGGCTTGCCGCCGGCGAGCAGCACCATGTCGGGATAGCTGACCCAGTACGGCGCCGGGATGACGACCTCGTCCCCCGGATTGAGCGTGGCCATGAATGCGTTGTAGAGCACCTGCTTGCCGCCTGCGCTCACCGTAATCTGCGACGGCTTGTAGTCGAGGCCGTTCTCGCGCTTGAACTTCCTGGCGACCGCCTCCTTGAGCTCGGGAATGCCGTCGACTTGAGTGTATTTCGACGCGCGACCTTCGCGGATCGCCCGGATTGCGGCTTCCTTGATGTTGTCGGGAGTATCGAAATCAGGCTCGCCGGCGCCAAGTCCGATGACATTGCGTCCCGCCGCTTTCAATGCGCGCGCTTTGTCTGTCACCGCGATGGTCGGCGATGGCTTGATGCGCTTGAGGTGGTCGGCGAGGAAGGCCATGGGAGTCTCCGTTGTCGGGCCCGTAGGTAACGGGCCGGACCGGCAGGGGCAAGCTGCAAAGACTGATCGATCCATCAACGCTGTTGATGGCCTAACGTCCCTTTCGGCGGTTTCGCTCCGGGACCGCGCCCCAAGCGCATTCGCGCGCGTTCTCGACACGCAAAGGCCCCGGTCCGGGATGACGGAGTGTTAAGCCTGCGCTGCTAGACCGGCCCGATGGCGGCCTTGATCGAAATCCTGCGCAGCGGACGCTGGCTCACGCGCGCGCGGGTGCGGCTGGTGGCGCTGGTATTGCTGGCCGCCTCTATCATCGGCGCGGTGTTCCTGCTGGCGACGTCCGACGGTCTCAATGACCGGCTCGGCCGCCCGCTCGGCACCGATTTCTCCAACGTCTATGCCGCCGGCACCTATGTGCTGGACGGGAACGTTGCGGCGCCATTCGATCCGCCGCGGCAGTTCGCCCGCGAGCAGGCGATCTTCGGCGCCGCGACCCAATTCTATGGCTGGCACTATCCGCCATTCTTCCTCGGCATCGCCGCGCTGCTGGCGCTGATGCCTTACGCCCTGGCGCTCGCGGTATGGCAGGGCGTGACGCTGGTGCTTTACTTATTTGCGATCCGATCGGTGCTCGTTGCGAGCGTCCCCTCTCCCCGGTGGGGAGAGGGGCAGGGTGAGGGGGCTCGGACCGCAACGACGTCGGTTCCCCCTCACCTGGCCACGCTACGCGTGGCCGACCTCTCCCCGCCGGGGAGAGGGGACGCGCGGCTGTGGCTCCTGCTCGCCCTCGCCTTCCCGGCGGTGTTCATCAATCTGGGCCATGGCCACAACGGATTTCTGACCGCGGCGCTATTGGCCGGCGCGCTCGTCCAGCTCGACAGGCAGCCGATCGTCGCCGGCATCCTGTTCGGCCTGCTCGCCTACAAGCCGCAGTTCGGCATGCTCATTCCACTGGTGCTGGCGGCAAGCGGACGCTGGCGCACCTTCATCGCCGCGGCCGTCACCGTCGCGCTGCTGGCGCTGGCCGTGACCTTCGCATTCGGAACGGATGTGTGGCGCGCGTTCCTTGCATCGACCCGGTTCACCCGCGAGGTTGTGCTCGAGCGTGGCGACACCGGCTGGCACAAGATTCAAAGTGTGTTCTCCTGGGTGCGGATGTGGGGCGGCGGCGTGACGCTCGCCTATATCGTGCAGGGCGCGACCAGCACCGCCGTCGCCGCCGCCCTGGTCTGGCTGTGGCGCGGCCCCGCCGCGTTTGCGGTGAAGGCTGCGGCGCTGCTGATCGGCACGCTGCTGGCGACTCCATACAGCCTCGATTACGACCTGATGCTGCTGGCGCCCGCGATCGCATTCCTCGCCATTGAGGGAATGCGCCGCGGCTTTGCTCCCTACGAAAAGACCATGCTGGCCGCGCTCTGGCTGGTGCCGCTGCTGACGCGCTCGGTGGCGCAGGCGACGATGATTCCGCTCGCGGTGCCGACCATGGTCGTCGCCTTCATCATGATTGCGCGGTCCTCCGTCGCAACATTAGAAACGCTCCATCCAGAGCAGCATCCTGCCGAATAACCGCGACATATTTTTTTCATTCTGTCGCACTGCAACAGAATTATGTGCCGGCATTTCGTTGGTCCGTGACATCGCCTCACGCAGAGTTGCGCGAAAGCGAGCGAACGGCCATGTAATTGCCAGACTCGACCGTTTGATTTCCATCAATCGATTCAGCGCCACCGCAGGCAAGGCCGCCGGACATGTACACGCTCTATTCGATGCAGCGCTCCGGCAACAGCTATAAGGTGCGTCTCGCGCTGGCCCAGCTCGCCATTCCCTACCGCAAGGTCGAGATCGACATTCTTCAGGGCGAAAGCCGCACGCCGGACTTTCTCGCCAAGAATCCGAGCGGCCATGTTCCGCTCCTTGAAGTGACTCCGGGCCGCTATCTCGCGGAGTCGAATGCCATCCTGTGGTACGTCGCAGGCGGCAGCCATCTGGTGCCGAACGATAACATCCTCCGCGCCGAGGCGATGCAGTGGATGTTCTTCGAGCAGCACAGCCTCGAACCTAATATTGGTGCCGCTTATTTCTGGCTGTCGCTGATCAGGGGCGGACGCGAGCTGCAGACCCACGCGCTGGAAGATTGGATGGAACAAGGCTACGGCGCGCTTGGCGTCATGGAGCGCCACCTGGCGCGGCACGATTATTTCGTCGGCAACCGCTACACCATCGCCGACATCGCGCTTTATGCCTACAGTCACCTCGCGCATCTGTGCGATTTCGACCTTGCCAGCTTTCCGGCGGTGTGCGCCTGGCTGGCCCGCGTCGCCGCCGAGCCCGATCACGTCACGATGGACTGGCAACCGCACGAACTGGTCGCTGCGACGTAGCGGCGTTAACCTTGCGTTAACCAAATTTCACCGGATCGCCGCGTTTCCTGCCGGGCTTCGCCGCAAGGGCGCCCCGCGCCCGCCCGCTTTGCACGCCACTCTGCCGCCATGACACAACCGATTCGTTCTCAGGAGACTGCGATGCAGGAGACCGGATTTTCGCCGCCCAGGGACCGTGAGCTCGGCAACGAGCGGCGCACGGTCATCGTTGTCGAGCTGATCGCGACCGTGGCCCTGGCGGCATCGACGCTCGCTGTCGCCGCCGTGCTGTCGATGGGCATTGCCCAAGCGGGTATCTGAAGCGGGTATCTGAAGCCGGTCTCTGACGGCGTTCAAATTCCAGCGAGCGACCCGAAACCGCTCGCAAAGCGCCGGCGTTTGGCTCAGCATGCCGGCCATGAAATTCGCCCTCTCGGTCCTCGGACTGCTGCTGATTCCGGCAGCGGCCGGCGCGCAGGCCATCTCGTCCTCCGCCGGCGAGCTGCGGCTCGATACTGTCGCGCGAGGACTGGTGCATCCATGGGGTCTCCAGTTCCTGCCGGACGGCCGCATGCTGGTGACGGAACGGCCAGGACGCATGCGCATCGTTACCAAGGACGGCACACTGTTACCCCCGCTCAAAGGTGTGCCGGAGGTCCACGCCAGCGGACAGGCCGGGCTGCTCGACGTCGCGCTCGACCGCGATTTTGCACAGAACCGCACACTTTATTTCTGCTTCAGTTACGACAGCGGCGGCAACGCCGCGGTTGCCCGCGCCCGGCTCGCCAGCGACAGCGCGCTCGATGACGTCAAGGTGATCTTCCGCCAGCAAGGCCCGGGCGGCCGCAACAATCACGGCTGCCGCATCGCGCAGGCCTCAGACAGCAATCTGTTCGTCACGCTCGGCGATCACTTCGGCCCGCGTGACGAGGCGCAGAACCTCGGGGTCGATAACGGCAAGATCGTGCGCATCGCGCCCGACGGCAGCATCCCGAACGACAACCCGTTCGTCGGCCGTTCCGGCGCGCGACCGGAAATCTGGTCCTATGGACACCGCAACCCGCAGGGCCTCGCCTTCAATCCGGCGAGCGGAAAATTGTGGGAGCAGGAACACGGCCCGCGCGGCGGCGACGAGGTCAATATCATCGGCAAGGGCAAGAACTACGGCTGGCCGGTGATCGGCTACGGCATCGACTACAGCGGCGCCAAGATCCATGAAAGCACGCACAAGGAAGGCATGGAGCAGCCGATCAAATACTGGGTGCCCTCGATCGCACCATCCGGCATGGCCTTCTACACGGCTGACCTGATCCCGAAATGGAAAGGCAGCCTGTTCGTCGGCGCGCTCGCCGGGCAGATGCTGGTGCGGCTCTCGCTCGACGGCGAGCGCGTCACCGGCGAGGAGCGGCTGCTGCGCGACCTTGGCGAGCGCATCCGCGACGTACGACAGGGGCCCGACGGCGCGCTCTATCTTCTCACCGACAATGCGAACGGTCGCATCCTGCGGCTTTCGCCAAAATGACGGCTACCATTTGTGAAAGACAAAGAACGCGCCGGCCGCGATCAGCGCGAAACCGACCGCGTGATTCCAGTACAACGGCTCGCGCAGGTAGAGCACCGAGAATCCGGCGAATACCAGCAGCGTGACGACTTCCTGGATGGTCTTGAGCTGTGCGGCCGAATAGACGGCATTGCCATAGCGATTCGCCGGAACCGCGAGACAATACTCGATGAACGCCAGGCCCCAACTGATCAGGATCACCCAATAAAGCGGCACGTCCTTGTAGCGCAGGTGCCAGTACCAGGCGCTGGTCATGAACATGTTGGAGCCGATCAGCAGCAGAATCGGCAGCAGGTAGGCCGGGACGGGAAAGGCGGGCATGGAGAGGGGTTCCAAGATGAAGGCGGGACGAGAATAGCACCGGACCCAGGCCGGTTCCGTATCAGCGTGATATGCCATGCCGCCGGGCGGCCGGGATTCCCGGAACGGCCGTCGAACTGCTAAATTGCAAAGTCGTGACGCCAACCTGAATCGGAGCAATCCAGATGCGCCGCAGCCTAGTCTTCTCCATCTCCGCGGTGTTGCTGGCCATCGCCTCGATCGCCCCGGCCGCCGCGCAAATGTCTTCCGACGTCACGACGCCCGACCTCGCCAAGCCGTACCGGCAGGTGACGATCAGCGCGCCGGCCAAGGTGTCCGATCCGGCCTTCGCGGCGTTCCGCGGCAGGCTTGGCGACATCGCCAAGCGCAAGGACCGCGCGGCACTGGCCAAACTT
>CAZNTY010000573.1:0-13966 GCA_964576085.1 uncultured Undibacter sp.
GCTGGATCGGCGTGAATTCCGGCAAGCTGATGTCAAAAAAGCCGAAACTGTACGGCGGCGGCGTGCAGAAAATGTCCCTCGGCGGCATTCCCACAGTCAATAAAACGGCGGGCGCTGGAGAGCACCCGCCGGGTCAAAAAAAGTAGGACGTCGTGGGTCACGAGCGCCGCCGGCGCCCGTGACCGTTCAACGACAGCCGGTCAACGTGCCACGCACGCAAAGCTCGCGGCCGCTGTCGGCGTGCCCGATCCATTGTATCGCGCAAACTTTGGATAGGGACACAGCGGACGCTGGAATGCGACGCCCTGGTTCGGATCATCATTCACATATTTCGTGGTGATGATTTGGTTCGGCGCAGTTCCATTCTCCACCCAACGATTCAGGGCCGAAATGATATCGGACCCGGGATCGGTTGGAGTCGGGCCATTTACGCTCTGCCCGAATGCAGTGGCGCCAAGCCCGCCACTGCAGTGCGACATGCCCGGCACCATGAAGAGACGGTAGAACTTCTGGGTCGGCGTCGCGCCGCCCATCGCGTAGGTGACGGCGTTGTAGTAGTCGATGTCGTTTTGCGGCGAGATGCCGGTATCGCTCCACCCGACATATTGGATGAGCTTGCCGCCATGCGCTTTGAAGGCGGACAGATCGGGATCGATGGAATTCACGATGGACCCGAGCTTAGCATAAGCGCGATTGGCATTCTGCCCGACCGTGTGCGAGCTGGGCGTCCAACCAGAATTCGGAAACACCATGTTCTGGAAGAAACTGTTGGCCAGCGTGGCCTGCGCGCCGTTCATCGGGTTTCCGCTGTCAGTGAGCCAGCTCGGCCAGTTCGATGCAGCGCTGGCCTCCCCGGCGCCCCATTGATAGCCCGGGAAGATGCCCGCCGGCCCGGAGAAGATTTTCTTCACAGCCTTGATCTTGTCGGCGCTGAGACAGGCGCCGGCGTTCGAGGCGTTGCACTTCAGCGAGGCGACATCGAAATTACAGGCCGGCGGATTGTTGAGGAAAGTGTCCGTGCTCAGGCCGCCGTCGCGTCCTACGCACGTTGCCAGCACGGCATTGCTCAGGACGTTGAGATCGGCCTGGGTCAGGTCCCCGCCTGTCACCGACAGAAGCGCAAGCTCGTTAGAGAGGAATCCGGCCATCAGGCCGGTCCAGTTGTTGCCGGGCGAGCCGACGATAATGCCGTCAAAGTCATTCGGATAACGCTGCGCCGACATCAGTCCTTCGCGGCCGCCGTCAGAGCAGCCCATGAAGTAGGAATGATTCAGCGACTGTGCCTTGAACGCCGCAATGATGTCCTTGGCGGCGTCGGTCGTTTCCTTCACCGCGCGGTATCCGTAGTCAATTACCCTCTGTGGATGGCCGACGGCCCAGCTTCCATCGAAACCGCCCGCCTGGTGTCCGTCGTCAGTTGCCGCGCTGGCATACCCTCGGCGCAACGGCTCCGCCATGGCGCCGTAGGAGATCGAGCCGCATAATCCGCCGCAACCGACCTGGATGTATTTTTGATTCCAGATCGCCTGCGGAATCCACACCTCGAAGCTGATGTGCGAGTCAGGCGTCGGCCGGACGTAACCCGCGACGCGGCAGAACGCCGGCAGATTCGTGATCGTCTGATTGCTCGGCGTGACGAACGATCCGGCCGGCACGTCTTGAACGGCAGTGATAGTCGTGTGCGGACGGTGATAACTGGCGAGGCTTGCACATGTTGCCGCAGCAGCAGGTGTCGCTCCAGCGAACGAGAACGCGACGGCCGCACCGACGGCCAAACCTGCAAGACTTGCGATCCTTGGTCTGCTTCCGATCTTTCTCATTTGTTCAATCTCCCTCCCTTTGAAACTTTAGCTCCTCTTCGTAGACAGCGATCGTCGACAGACTCGCGTAACGATCGCGTTGTTGCATCAGACGATGACGACGACGTGTCGCCACATCACGACGCGCAGATCGTGATCGCGTCACAGACGTTGTCAATGTTTTCGCGTGACCCACCGCGCAAACGCGTAGTGGGCGCCGCCCCCAATTACGTCACAACAAAAAATTTATTTCGCACGGCAATGGCGTAATGATGCCGATTATCAAAGCTCCCACTTTGCCCCGCCCGGCCCACTCAGCTCACGGAGGGGCGACACGTCGGCGATGCCGCACAAAAAAATTTTAGTGTCCTGCAGCCGCCGCCGCTCCAGCATGGACTCCTCGACTGAGATCGATCGCCTCCAGGTTGTAGGTCGAAAGCATGCCCGAATGGTCGATGCCTTTTTCGGTCACGCGGGACTGACGTGCAAAGACGGTTATGACCGAAGGCTGCCGCCTCGCGGGAATAGACTTCCATGCCGGCGATCGGTGCTAGCCTGCCGTCCCGCGCCGCGCCGGCGTGCGCTTGACGCCCGCTCAGGCGCACCCGATAACCAAAACAACCGCGCGGTGGCATCACGCCGCGCGGCTTGAGCAAAAAAAGGCGCCCTATCATGAATGATCGCGAACGCAATCCCGGTTTCAACACGCTGGCCATCCATGCCGGAGCGCAGCCCGACCCGACGACCGGCGCGCGCGCGACCCCGATCTATCAGACGACCTCGTTCGTGTTCGACGACGTCGATCATGCCGCCTCTTTGTTCGGACTTCAGACCTTCGGCAACATCTATACCCGCATCGGCAACCCGACGACGGCGGTGCTGGAAGAGCGTGTCGCGGCGCTCGAGGGCGGCACGGCCGGCCTTGCGGTCGCCTCCGGCCATGCCGCGCAGGTGATCGTCATGCACAATCTGATGACGCCGGGCGACGAGTTCGTGGCCTCAAAGAAGCTCTATGGCGGCTCGATCAACCAGTTCAATCACGCCTACAAGAACTTCGGCTGGAACGTGGTCTGGGCCGACCCCGACGACATCGCATCGTTCGAACGCGCAGTATCGCCGAAGACCAAGGCGATTTTCGTCGAATCAATCGCCAATCCCGGCGGCGTCATCACCGACATCGAGGCGGTGTCGAAGATCGCGCGCAAGGCCGGCGTGCCCCTGGTCGTCGACAACACGCTGGCGACGCCTTACCTGTGCAAACCGATCGACTTCGGCGCTGATATCGTGGTGCATTCGCTCACCAAATTCCTCGGCGGTCACGGCAATTCGATCGGCGGCATGATCGTCGACGGCGGCACCTTCAACTGGTCGCGCGAAGGCCGCTACCCGATGCTGTCGGAGCCGCGTCCGGAATACCAGGGCATCGTGCTGCAGGAGACGTTCGGCAATTTCGCCTTCGCGATCGCTTGCCGGGTGCTCGGTCTGCGCGACCTCGGCCCGGCGCTGTCGCCGTTCAATGCGTTCCTGATCCTCACCGGCATCGAGACGTTGTCTCTGCGCATGCAGCGCCACTGCGACAATGCACTGGCGGTCGCCGAATGGCTGTCGAAGCATCCCGATGTCGCCTGGGTCAGCTACCCGGGCCTCGCCGGCGACAAGTATCACGCGCTCGCCAAGAAATACTGTCCGAAGGGAGCTGGCGCGGTGTTCACTTTCGGCCTTAAGGGCGGTTACGAATCCGGCGTGAAGCTGGTGTCGAACGTGAAGCTGTTCTCTCACCTCGCCAACATCGGCGACACCCGCTCGCTCATCATCCATCCTGCCTCGACCACGCACCGGCAGCTTTCCGACGCGCAGAAGACCCAGGCCGGCGCCGGTCCGGACGTGGTGCGGCTCTCGATCGGCATCGAGGACAAGGAAGACATCATCGCCGACCTCGAGCAGGCGCTGCAGGGCTAGCGGCTACGCCTTCTTGAAGGTGCGCGCGACGTAGGCCTCGATCGAGGCGATGGCCTTCGGCGATGCCCACAGCTTCGCCGCGGCCGCGTCGATCCGCTTGCCGTCGCGCCTGACCCGCTCGACGACGGGGAGCCGCATTTGCTGCTTGGCCAGCATGAAGGCGGCCGGCGAAATCTGCGCGAGCATCCGCGCGGACGCGAGCGCCCGCTCTTCCAGCGCAGCCGGCTCGACCACCTCGTGCAGCAGGCCGCGGGCCAGCGCCTCGTCCGGCGGCAGCGTCTCGCCGGCATAGATCAGCTCGGCGAAATGGCGCGGGCCGGTGACGAAGCGCATCACCTCGAAGGCGAGGGCCGGAAACGGCAACCCGACCAGCAGCTCGGTGACGCCGATGCGGCCCTTTCCCTGCGCCATCATCCGATAGTCAGCGCAGCAGGCCAATACGCAGCCGCCGGCGATGGCGTGACCGTTGACCGCGGCGACCACCGGCTTGGGGAAATTGAAGACGACGTCGAACATCCTGTTCAGCACCGGCAGGAAGCGGCGCAGATAGGCCGGGCCGTCCTTGGCAGCGCGCAGCAGGTCGACGCCCGCCGAGAAGATCGGCCCCTGAGCCGTGATGACGACGGCCTCGGCCGAGGATTTTTTCAACTCGGCGAACTGCCCGATGATGGCGCGACAGAACTCGATATCAAGCGCGTTCGCCTTGCCTTTGGCGAGCGTGAGCAGAGCAGTGTTGCCGTGACGCGTGACGCCGATCATGTGCGCTGCACTCCGTGCCGGATCGAAAATGCGGACGATGCCGCTCGCGTTCCCACACGATTGAGGCGCTCGGCATGCAGCACCGATGCGGTGAGCACCACGATCGCGAACCCCTGGTGCGCCAGTGACAGGCCGAGCGGCGCGACATGGAGCAGCGTGACGATGCCCAGCGCGGCCTGCAGAGTGACGAGCGCCGCGAGGCCGGCCGCGCCACGCGCCACGCCGACCGCGCCGCTGCGCCAGGCGTCGAGTGCGTGCAGCACCGCGACGAGCCAGATCGCATAGGCGATCATGCGGTGATCGAACTGCACCGTCAGCACATTCTCGAACAGGTTGCGCCACCACGGCGCGTCGAACCAGAGCCGATCGGCGGCCGGAACGAAGGAGCCGTCGATCAGCGGCCAGGTGTTGAAGCTGCGCCCGGCATCGAGTCCTGCGACCAGCGCGCCGAGATAGATTTGCAGCAGCACCAGCGCGGCGATCAACAGCGCGCCGTGGCGCAGCCGCGCCGGACTCTCCGTCCCTGGCCGTGGCGCAAGCTGCCGCGCGGTCCACAGGATCGCCGCATAGATCAGGCAGGCCAGCGTCAGGTGAAATGCCAGCCGGTACGGCGACACGCTGACGCGCTGCGTGCCGGCAAGTCCGGATGACACCATCCACCAGCCGACCACGCCGAGCGCGGCACCCCCGCCGAAGATGATCCACAGCCGCGTCCTGAGCGGCGGCGGGATGAGGCCGCGCCAGAGGAAATAAAGGAACGGCAGCAGGAACGCAGCGCCGACCAGCCGCGCCAGCAGGCGGTGTGTCCACTCCCACCAGTAGATCGTCTTGAACTCGCCGAGCGTCATGCTGCGGTTGAGCTCGCGATATTGCGGGATCTCGCGATATTTGGCGAATTCGTCCTGCCAGCCCGCGTCGGAGGCCGGCGGCAGCACGCCGGTGACTGGTTTCCATTCGGTGATCGACAGGCCCGATTCCGTCAGGCGCGTCGCGCCGCCCACGAGCAGAGTGGCGAAGATCAGCGCCGCGACGGCGTAGAGCCAGACGCGGATCGCGGGACTGCAGACTTGCGGTGCGGCAACGGCAGACATCGGGACGTCAGCTTGTCGGAATGGGGCAGACCATATAGTTGAGCACGGGGGACCGCAATGATTGCGTCAAGGCGAACACCGTCATGGCAGGCAGGCTGATGACCGTTCGCATCCGCAAATTGATCGGAACCGTGGCGCTGATCGCCCTCGCCGTCTGCTGGACGCTGCTGGCGATGGCGCTGGCGCAGTCGGCGCTGACGTCGATCAACGGCTGGCTGGCGGCCCTGTATTACGTAATCGCCGGGCTCGGCTGGGTCCTGCCGGCAATGCCGATCGTCACATGGATGTCGCGGCCGGACTGAGGCGTGTTGTCACGCCGCGTTCACGCGCCGGAAGCCGTTCCACAGCGCCGTGGCGGCCCCCGACATCAGAACCTTCAGATAACGCTGGCTCTGGAATTCACCGTTGACCGAAATGCGCGGCAGCGCCGTCAGGTGCTCGCGGTGTGCGCGAAAGATCACGCCTGGCCGTGTCGTCACCGCGGTCCGGAAGCCAAGCTCGGCGGCGATGCGGAACTCGCGCGGGCCGGCCGAGGTCGGATCGCCGACCGGATAGGCGAGATGCGCCGGCCGGCGCCCAAGCGCCGCCTCGATCACAGCGCGGCTTTGATCCATCTCGGCGCGCACCGCCTGTTCGGTGTCAAGTTTCTTCAGCATCATGTGATTGACGGTGTGGGCGCCGATCGTGCAGAGCGGGTCAGCGGCAAGCTGGCCAAGCTCCTCCCAGGTCATGCACTCATCGGCGCAGATGTCGCTCATGGTCACGCCATGACGCGCGGCAAGGTCGCGCACCACCTTGCGTAATTGCTCCTCGGATTTCATGCTGCGCAGCCAGCCGTAAATCTCGCCGTACAACTGCCGCTTCTCCCGCGCCGATCCGCACTCGAAGAAACGGTCCTTGCCGTCGATGACAAGCCCGATCCGCGAATTCTTCGCGATCACCGCCTCGACCGCCACCCACCACAATTCGCCGAGCTGGTCGGGAAAGCTGGTTGGGATGTAGAGCGCGAACGGCACCTCGTATTTCCGCAACAGCGGGTAGGCATAGCGCAGGTTGTCGCGGTAGCCGTCGTCGAACGTCATGCAGACGAAGCGGCGTCCGACGTTGCCGCTCACCAGACGTTGGTGCATCTCGTCGAGCGAAATGAGATCGCGGCGCGAACGGCGCAGCCGCTTCAGCAGCGCTTCGAAGAACGCCGGCGTTACCTCGAGAAGCCGGTTCGGCTGGAACCGGCTGCGCCGTTCCGGCCGCACAGGATGCAGCGTCAGGATCACACCAATGCCGCCGAGCAGCGGCCGCATGGCATGATGCAGGCCGCTGAAATAGAGCGTCTCGAGGCCGCTACGGATGATGGTTTTCTTCAACGATCGCCCCACCCCGCGCGCCGACGCGGTGCTCGCGTGCTCATGCGGCAGCGGCTTCCGCGCCGCCGAGCAACAGGCTGACGTCGGCGAAGCCAGCCGCGGTCAGGCGCTCACGCGCCGAGCGCGCGGCCGCGCCGGCAGCATCCGGCGCGACCAGCACCGCATGCGTCACGACGGACATCAGACCCGGCGGCATCTCCGCCACCGCCCCGAGATCGACCACCACGAAATCATAACTTTGCGCCAGGGCATCGAGAGCGGCCGGCAGCATCGGCGAGGCCGCAAGGCTCGCGGGGTCGCCGGCCACGTTGCCCGTTGCGATCAGGTGGACGTTGGAGAACTGATCGCGGGTGATGATGTCGCCGAACGAAGCCTGGCTGCGCAGCAGCTCAGCGATTCCCGGCCCCTGCGGGTCGGTCGAGATCACCGACAGGTTGGGCGCGTTGAACGCGAGATCGACCAGGACGACGCTGCCCTGCGCCGATAATGCGCGGGCGAGCGAGATCGCCGCATAAGTCGTGCCAACATTGCGGCCCGATCCGGCAACGCCGACTCGGCGGCCCGCCTCCCCGGCCTGGCGCAGCCGCGCCACGATGTCGTCGAGCGAGCTCGCTTGCGGCAGCGGCATAACGGGCGTCATGGCGGGTCGCCGCGGCGGCATTGTCACCGTGGGCATCACGGGCGTCGGCGGCACCGGCGCGATGTGCGGTGCAGGGATATGCGGTGCAGGCTGCACGACCGGCACGAGCGGCGGCGCCGCGTCGTAAGCCGCGGGTGGGTAGGAATAGGCATAACCCGCGCTCGGCGACAGCAGTTCGCCGGTGATGGTGAATCCGGCCGACAGCGTGAAGGCGGCAAAGGCCGCGATCAGGACGATCGGCAGTTTTTTCGGATAGTCCGGCTTGATCGCCGGACTCGCCCGCGAAATGATGCGCGCCTCGGCCGGCGCGGTGTTGATGTTCTCCCGCGCCACCGCCTCGCGATATTTCGCCAGATAGGACTCCAGCAGGTCCCGCTGCGCCTTGCCTTCACGCTCGAGCGCGCGCAACTGCACGTCCTGCTCGCTGGTGCGCGAGGCGAGCTTCTTCACCTGATCGAGGTTCTGGGTGAGAGAATCGATCCGGTCACCCGCGAGCTTGGCGTCGTTTTCCAGTTGCCGAGCGAGGCGCTCGCCTTCGGCGTGAATCTGGCGATCGAGCTCGGCGATCTGCGCGCGCAGTTCCTTGATGCGCGGGTGCTGGTCCATCAGGGTCGAAGACTGCTCGGCAAGCTGCGCCCGCAGCGCAACCCGCTGCTCGGTCAGCCGCCGCATCGTCTCGGAATTGGCAATGTCGGAGGCCTCAATCGACTTGTTCGACTTGAGCAGGTCACGCAGCTGCTTGGCGCGGGTCTCGAGATCGGCCTTCTGTCCGCGCGCCGCCGAAAGCTGCGAGGTGATTTCAGTGAGTTGCTGGCTCGGCAGCGACGAATTGTTGGTGCCGGCATAAAGATTGGCCTTGGCGCGGTATTCCTCGATCTTGGCTTCCGCGTCCGCCACCTTGGCGCGCATGTTGGCGATCTCGCCGGCAAGCCATTGGCTTGCTTCCCGGGTCTGTTGCTGCTTCGCGGCCTGCTGCATCGTCAGGTAGGTCGCGGCGATGGTGTTCGCGACACGGGCCGCGAGATCGGGATCGGCCGAGCTGAAATCGATGGTGATGACGCGCGAGCGGTCGACCGCATTGACGCTCAGCCGGTCGTAGAACGCGTCGAGCGTGCGCTCCTCGGTCGTCATCTCCGACGGATCGCGACCGATGCCGATGAGCCCGAGCAGGGTCCTGCCAAGCGACCTGCCGCCGAGCGCGGAATTGAATTCCGGCTTGTCGGTCAGATTTTCCTTCTTGATGACCTCGCGCGCGAGATCGCGCGACAGGATCACTTGCACCTGGCTGGTGACGGTTTCCGGATCGACCGCGCTCCGATCGATCTGCTTGTCGGCCTCCGCCCGCAGGAAGACGTTTTCCTTGGCTTCGAGCAAGATGCGCGCCTCGGAGCGGTAGCGCGGCGTAATCGAATTGACGACGACGTAGGCGCCGGCGGCCGCGATCAATGTGATCGCGATGATCTTGAGCTTTTTGTCCCACAGGGCGCGGCCGAGCGCGCGGAAATCCGGCTCGCCGGTCGGGTTCGCGGGAATCGGCGGCGGCGGAGCGGGCCGCGGGGTCGCAACCGCCTCTTTGTCCCTGGATTTTCGACGAAAAAACATCCGCGACTCCAACGCCCACTCGATGACCGCCACGCGATCACACACGATTATGGTTGCCAAGGCGTTAAATTTGCAGCGTTTTTCGCCTCTCCTTCAGCTTTCATTAGGGGGCGTCGCGGGACCGCGCGGCCACGGCTGGTTCCGGATCAAGCCCTGTTTCACGCTGGCCGATAAGTGTTTCTTGAGACTCCTTCCCTAGAAAAGCCCTGCAAAATCGACGTTATCGCCGCAGCCGGTGCCTGCGCGCGGCTTTCTGGTGTGTTGCGTGATGAGTGAGACTGGTCCGGTGATGAGCGCGCGCGGCGTGTCGGACGTGATCGACCGGCTGCGCGCGGCCTCGCGCGGCGCCGGGACGCCGCAGCTCTCGGCCGCGGCGCTGGCCGCGACGGCGGCCGCCCCGCCGCCGGCCATGTCGCCGATCGTGCTCGCCGGCTTCGTGCGCATGGCGGAGTTCGCGCTCATCGTTGGCGTCGGCCTCCTGATCCACGCCTTTTATCTGCTGCCGAGCGAAGGTTTCGGCTGGCGCTACGGCATCGCCACCGGAGCGATCGCGCTGCTGTCGGTTTTCGCCTTCCAGGCCGCCGACATCTATCAGGTGCAGGCGTTCCGAGGCTACGAGAAGCAATACATGCGTCTCGCCTCGGCCTGGTCGCTGGTGTTCCTGGCGGTGATCGGGGTGTCGTTCTTCGCCAAGCTCGGCGAGCAGTTCTCCCGCGTCTGGCTCGGCAGCTTCTACGTGGCCGGGCTGGTCATGCTGGTCCTCTTCCGCCGCGCGCTGTTCCTGCTGGTGCGGCGCTGGACAAAGGATGGCTATCTGACCTTGCGCACCGCTATTGTCGGCGGCGGCGAGGCCGGCGCCTCCGTGATCAACGAGCTCAAGCGACAGAAGAATCTCGGGCTGCAGATCGTCGGACTGTTCGATGACCGCAGCGACAGCCGCAGCGGCGCCGAATGCGCGGGCGAGCCCAAGCTCGGCAGCGTCGATGACCTCGTCGAGTTCGGCCGCCGCACCCGCGTCGATCTCGTGGTGTTCTCGCTACCGATCACGGCCGAAGGCCGCATCCTGGAGATGCTGAAGAAGCTGTGGGTGCTGCCGGTCGACATCCGGCTGGCGGCGCACAACAGCAAGCTGCGGTTCCGTCCCCGCTCCTATTCCTACATCGGCAACGTGCCGGTGATCGACGTTGCCGATCGGCCGATCGCCGACTGGGACGTCGTGATGAAATGGCTGTTCGACAAGATCGTCGGCAGCGCGATGCTGATCGTGCTCGCGCCGGTGATGGCGCTCACCGCGCTCGCGATCAAGCTGGACAGCCGGGGGCATGTCCTCTTCAAGCAGAAACGCTACGGTTTCAACAACGACCTGATCGAGGTTTACAAGTTCCGCTCGATGCGGGTCGAGGTCGCCGACGCGACGGCCTCGAAGCTCGTCACCAGGAATGATCCGCGCGTCACGCGGGTCGGGCGTTTCATCCGCAAGACCAGCATCGACGAGCTGCCGCAGCTCTTCAATGTCGTGGTCAAGGGCAACCTGTCGCTGGTCGGCCCGCGCCCTCACGCGGTGAACGCCAAGGCGGAAGAGCGCCGCTACGACGAGGCGGTCGACGGCTACTTCGCGCGCCACCGCGTCAAGCCCGGCCTGACCGGCTGGGCGCAGATCAACGGCTGGCGCGGCGAAACCGACACGCATGAGAAGATCCAGAACCGCGTCGAGCACGACCTCTATTACATCGAGAACTGGTCGGTCCTGCTCGACCTCTACATCCTGGCCCGCACGCCCTTCGCGCTGCTCAACACCGAGAGCGCCTATTGATCACCGCGCGCGACATGACGCCGGCGCCCCGGCTGGCCCTGGCTTCGCCGCCCCATGGTTTCGCCGCACCGGCCATCGACGACGGATTCCGCGAGCGGCTGCTGCGCCGCGTGCTGTTCGTCACCATGCTCCTGAGCTGCGTGGCGATGATCGAGCCGTCACCGCACGACTTCATGATGGGCCCCCTGCTGCTGGTGTGCCTGCTCGCCGGGGTGACGCTCGAACGGGAAATCGTGCCGCTGTTCCTGCTGCTGCTGGTCTGGACCCTGGGCGGGCTGCTGGCCTTGATGAACGTCGCGGGCGACGGCAAGGCCGTCCAGTATGCCGGCACCTCGATCTACCTGTCGCTCGCGGCCATGACCTTCGCATGCCTGCTCGCGCGCAACACGGCGAGCCGGCTCGGCGTGCTGACCACGGCCTACATCGCCGCCGCCTTCATCGCCGCCATCAGCGGCATCATGGGCTATTTCAACGTGCCGCGCGGCGCCGGTGAATTCCTCACGCTCTATGGCCGCGCCGACGGCATGTTCAAGGACCCCAACGTGTTCGGCCCTTACCTGATCTGGCCGGCGCTCGTCATCAGCGCGCGCATGCTGGCGGTGCGGATCCGCCTGCGCGACTGCGTGCTGCTGGCGGTGATCGTCGGCGGCCTGTTCCTGAGCTTCTCGCGCGGCGCCTGGATCCATTTCGCGGTGTCGGCCGCGGTGGTGCTGGGACTCCTGTTCCTGACCGCGCCGAACCGGTCGTCCCGTGTCCGCCTGATCGTGATTGCAGCGGTCGGGCTGTTCTTTCTGCTCGGTCTCGTCGGCATCCTGCTGTCGATCGAGAGCGTGCGCGAGCTGTTTCTCAATCGCGCCAATGCCATCAACCCCTACGACGTCGGCCAGGGCGGCCGCTTCCAGTTGCAGGAGCAGGCGCTGAGCTCGCTGCTTGACGCGCCGAACGGCATGGGCCCGTTCGAGTTCGCGCGAACATTCGGACTTCAGCAACACAACGTCTATCTCCAGGCGTTCCTGGTCTACGGCTGGGTCGGCGGTGTCGCCTATATCCTGATGGTGCTCGTCACGCTGCTGGTCGGCCTGCGCGGCGCGCTGGTGCGGACACCGTGGCAGATCGGCGCGATCACGGCCTTCGGCGCCTTCGTCGGCGAGGCCGGAGAAGGCATGGTGATCGACACCGATCACTGGCGGCACTTCTTCCTCGTGCTGGGCATGGTCTGGGGCCTGGCGGCCGCCACCCGCTGCTACCTGCGGGGGCGACGGCCCGGCCCCGGCGTAATGACGGTGGCGGCGTGATGCTGGCGCCTTCACCATCGGGGCGGGCGGGCGTCCGGCGAGCGCTGGTGGCGCGCCTCCCCTTCGCCGGCCTGCTCTCGTTCCGCTACATGGTGTTGCGCGGATGGACCGCGGGCGGCGGGCTGCTGGCCGGGCTGGTGCAGACCTTCGTCTTCGCGCGCGTGCTCGACCCCGAGCTGTTCTCGCTTTTCATCCTGGTCGGCGCGCTCGGCGTGTCGATGTGGCTGTTCGACCTCGGCCTGTCGAAGATCCTGTTTGTCCGGATGCGCAAGCATTTTCTTGCGGGCGAGGACACGTTCGGGGTCGGCGCGCAGGCGAATGCCGTCGCCGTCTTTTATGCCGCGGTCATCGCGCTTGCCGCGGTCGCCTGCGCCGTGCTGATGGCGCTGCGGTCAGACCTCTCGGCCCTGGAAGCCGTTGAGCTCGGCTTGTTCTTTTTCTTCTCCGCCTTCAATCTGACCTGGTTCGTGCTGCGCAACGCCAGCCTGGCGGTCGACGAATACATCTTCTTCGAGACGCTCGAATCCTGCCGACGCCTCGCTTACATCGCATTGATGCTGGCCCTGCTCGCCGGCCTGCCGTTTGCCGCTTTCATCGTCCTCATCAATGCCGGCTGGGCCATCCTGATCGTTCTGGCCGGCACGCGCCTTGTCGCCCGCCGCGCGCTGACACTGCAGCTGCGCGGCATCGTTGCGCGGTTGCGCGGATTCTTCCGCGACAACCGCCAGGCCGCCCTGCGCAGCGGGGTTCACGCCGCCGGCGAGGTCTATCTGCACGGCGTGCTTTACCTCGTGGTGCCCTTTGCCTTCGGGCTTGGCGCGCCGACCATCGTCGTCGACACGGCGCTCAAGGTATTTCTCGGCACCCTCAATCTGTGTTCGGCGGCTTGCGACCTGCTGGTGCCGCGGCAGACGGCGGCCTACTCGGCCCGCGACCGGCACATGCTTGTCCGCACCACGCTGGCCGCGCTCGCGCTCTGTGCGTTGCCGGCGCTCGCGGTGGCGGCGATCCTGGTGATCGACGCGCAGGGCCTGTTCGCGCTGCTGCTCGGCCATTCGGCGACAATGCCGGCGAGCGTCACGCCGATTTTATTGGCGCTGCTCGCCGCCGGCGTCATCAAGACAGCGCCGGCATTCCTGCTGCAATATACCGGGCATTTCAGGGAAATCGCGCGGCTGTCGGTCGGCAATGCGCTGCTGATGACGGCCGGGATCGGGTTCGGCCTCGCCGCGCATCTCGACGTGGCGGGCCTGCTGGCGGTCTATGCCGGCGTCTTCGTCGTTGCGGGCCTGCTTTATCTTGTGTGCGCGATGCGCGGGCCGATCCGCACCGCGCCCAACCGCGCCGCGTGACTTCGCCGGCTTTTGTCGCTATCTGTTCGCCCGGCGGAGCGTAGCGCAGCCCGGTTAGCGCACCAGTCTGGGGGACTGGGGGTCGCGAGTTCAAATCTCGCCGCTCCGACCATTCCTCTGCCGGTGGCCGTCCGACCTACCGTCCGACTTGCCGTCCGACTTGCCGTCCGATTTGGCCGTTCAGGTTCCCGACCGGATGATCTCGATGGCTTGCCGCGATTTCGTATCGAGCCCGGTGCCGCCCGAATCGACATAAGCCAGGATCGCCTTGCGCATCCGTGGGTCCCAGAAT
>CAZNTY010000574.1:0-5285 GCA_964576085.1 uncultured Undibacter sp.
GAAACCTACAAGAAGAAGGACGGCAGCTGGGCGATGCCGGCCGAGGTCAAAATCGAAGGCGGCGAAGGCGCGCGCAAGGCGACCCTGATTGCGACCGGCGAGCCAGTGGAGATCGGCCCAATCGAGAAGATGTCGAAATCGAAGAAGAACACCGTCGATCCGGACGACATCATGGAGAGCTACGGCGCCGACGTGGCGCGGTGGTTCATGCTGTCCGACTCGCCGCCCGACCGCGACGTGATCTGGAGCGAGGAAGGCGTGCAGGGCGCGAGCCGCTTCGTGCAGCGGCTGTGGCGGCTGATTGGTGAAATTGCATCGGTCGCGGCGCCGGCGGCGCGGCCGGCGCAGTTCTCGGACGCGGCGCTCGCCGTGCGCACGGCGGCGCACCGCGCGCTGGCCAACGTCTCCGAGGACATCGCCAGGCTGCGCTTCAACCGCTGCGTCGCCCATATCTATGAGTGCGCCAATGCACTCAACGAGGCCATTGGCGCGACCGACAAAGCGCCTGCGCCCGATCTGGCCTGGGCCTTGCGCGAGGCCGGAAACATCCTGGTCAGGCTTTTCCACCCGATGATGCCGCATCTGGCCGAAGAATGCTGGGCCGCGCTCGGCCACAGATCGCTGGTCGCCACCGAGGCGTGGCCGGAGCTTGAAGCTGATTTGCTGGCTGAGAGCAGCATCACCCTGCCGGTGCAGATCAACGGCAGGAAACGAGCCGATGTAACGGTGGCCCGCGACGCCGGAAAAGACGACATCGAGGCTGCCGTTTTGGCGCTCGATGCTGTAAAAAAGGCGCTCGACGGCAAAAGTCCGAAAAAGGTCATCGTCGTCCCGCAGAGGATCGTCAATGTGGTGGCCTGATACCGACGCAAGACGCCTGCTCCGGATCGTTTCCGCGCTGGCGGTCGCCGGGCTGTGCGCTGGCTGTTTCCAGCCGCTCTACGGCGAGCATTCGATTTCGGGCGGCAACGATTCGGTCGCACAGGCGATGCGCAGCGTCGACGTTGCGGACATCAAGACGGCGCGCGGCACGCGTCTCGATCGTGTCGGCTTCGAGGTGCGCAACGACCTCATCTACAACCTAACCGGAGGCCACGGCGCGGCTTCGCCCACACATCGGCTGACGATCGAGCTCAAGTCGACGCAGCAACAGATCATCGTCGATGTCTCCACCGGACGCGCCGACGTTCAGGACTACGGTATCGACGCGACCTATACGCTGACTGACCTGGCGACGGGGAAGGTCGTGCTGCGCAGCGTGACCTCTTCGCGCGTGTCCTACAACATTCCCGGCCAGCAGCAGCGCTTCGCCGGCGAGCGCGGCCTGCGCGACGCAGAGAACCGCGCCGCGGCGGTGATCGCCGAAAGCATCCGCAACCGGCTGGCATCCTATTTCACGGCCGGGACGTAAGCCGCTTCGAGGCTCGCGCTGCGCGCTCGCCCCTCAGCGTGACGGTGAAGAGATCAATGACCGCCCTCAAAGGGTCCGACATCGACAAGTTCATCACCAGGCCGACCGCGCCGGTTGTCCTCGTCTACGGCCCCGACAACGGGCTGGTGCGCGAGCGGGTCGATGCTCTGATCCGCGCTTCGGTCGACGACCCGGCCGATCCGTTCTCGCTGGCACGGATCGAAAGCGAGGAGCTTTCGGCCAATCCGTCGCGGCTCGCTGATGAAGCCAATACGGTCCCGCTGTTCGGTGGACGCCGCGCGGTCCTGCTGAAGGTCAGCTCGCGTCACAACATCGTGCCCTCGGTCGAGGCGATGTTGGAACATCCGTCACGCGACTGCCGCGTCGTGATCGAGGCCGGCGAGCTGCGCAAGAACGCGCCACTGCGGGCGGTTTGCGAAAAAGCGAAATCAGCCGCCGTGATCGCCTGCTACCTCGATAATGAGGAAGCCCTTGCCCGCCTGATCGACCAGGAGATGCGTGAGGCCTCGCTGACCCTGGCGGCCGACGCCCGGGACGCGCTGACGGGCCTGCTCGGCGGGGACCGCCTCGCCTCGCGCAGCGAGATCCGCAAGCTCGTGACATACGCCGCCGGCAAGAACCGGATCGAGCTGGCCGACGTGCTGGCGGTGGTTTCGGACGCGTCCGAGATCGCGCTGGATGGGCTGCTCGACGCCGCTTTTGCCGGCAAGACCGACGACGTGGAGCGGGAGTTCAACAAGGCCAGCAGCGAGGGCGCGTCAGCGGCCAGCATCGTGTCGGCAACCCTGCGTCACGTCAGTCAACTTCACAAGATGCGGCTGATGATCGACAAGGGCGACAGCGCCGATTTCGCGACGAAGCGGGGCGCGCCGCCGGTGCATTTCAGCCGCAAGCCATTGGTCGAAAACGCGCTTCGCAGCTGGTCATCGTCGCGGCTGTTGCGGGCCATGGCCCAGCTCGCCGAGGCGTCGCTGGAAGCCCGCCGGCAGGCGAACCTGGCCGACGCCATCGCGCAGCGCGCGCTGCTGTCGATCGCGGTCGCCGCGAAGCGGCGGGACGCCTGATCGCTCCGGCAACGCCCGTCAACGCTTCGCCAGGCGCCGAATGATCTCGTCAAGCTGCTCGAGATCGCGGTAAACGATCTTCACGGTGCCGGATTTGCCGCGCTGGTCGATGGTCACGGTATAGCCGAGCGCGTCGGAAAGCTGCTTTTCCAGGGCGCGGGTGTCGGCGTCCTTCGTCTTTACGGTCTTCGCGACGGCCTTCCCGGCGCCCTGCCGGGCGATGGCCTCGACTTGCCGGACGTTGAGGCCGCGGTTGACGATATCGTCCGCGAGCGCCTCCGCGTTCGGCTGGCCGATCAACATGCGGACATGACCGGCGGTCAGCTTTCCGGCGGCGACATAGGCCTTGACCGGCTCCGGCAACCTCAGCAACCGCAGCGTGTTGGCGACGTGGCTGCGGCTCTTGCCGACGATCTGCGCGACGTCGTCCTGGCTGTGGCTGAAAGTATCCATCAGCGCCTGATAGCCCGCCGCTTCCTCCAGCGGGTTGAGATCAGAACGCTGCACGTTCTCGATGATCGCCAGCTCGAGCGACTGCGCGTCGGTTGCCTCGACCACAACGATCGGCACCTCATGCAGGCCCGCGCGCTGCGCCGCGCGCCAGCGCCGCTCGCCGGCGATGATCTCGAACGTATCGTCGCGCAACGCCCGCACCACGATCGGCTGGATGATGCCGCGCTCGCGCACCGAAGCGGCAAGCTCGTCCAGCTCGACCTCGGTGAAGGTCCGGCGCGGATTGCGTGGATTGGTCCGCAGGTTCTCGACCGGGGCACGGCGCGGCTTGCGGCCACCGTCCGGCGCCGTCGTTTGCGTCTCCTGGCCGACGTCGCCAATCAGCGCCGCGAGACCCCGTCCCAACCGCGATCGCTCGTCCGCCATCGCCGCACCTGTACCCCGCGTCACTAGCTCGCTTCCTTCAGTTCACGCTCGCGCTGGATGATCTCGGTAGCGAGCCGCAGATAGGCCTCGCTGCCGACGCACTTGAGGTCATAGACCAGGACCGGCTTGCCGTGGGACGGCGCTTCCGAGACGCGCACGTTGCGCGGAATCACCGTGTCGTAGACTTTCCGGCCCATGAACTGCCGCACGTCGGCCACTACCTGATTGGCGAGATTGTTGCGCGAGTCGAACATCGTCAGCACGACGCCATGGATCGATAGCTTCGGATTGAGCGTCGACTTCACCTGGTCGACGGTCTTGAGCAGTTGCGACAGGCCCTCACGCGCGAAGAACTCACAGTGCAGCGGCACGAGGATCGCGTCGGCCGCTGCCATCGCGTTGACGGTCAGAAGGTTGAGCGACGGCGGGCAATCGACCAGCACGTAACTGTAGGCTTCGCCGCTGGCATTCAGGGCGTTGAGCGCATGCCGCAGGTGAAACGCGCGGTCGCGCTGCTGGCCGATCTCGAGCTCGAGACCAGACAGGTCCAAGGTCGAAGGCGCGATATGCAGCCGCGGCACCGCAGTGGGCACTACGGCCTCCCGCATCGGCCGGTTGGCGGCGAGCACGTCATAGGTCGAGGTGCGACGGTCGCGCCGCTCGATGCCGAGCCCGGTCGAGGCGTTGCCCTGCGGGTCGAGGTCGACGATCAGCACGGTCTCGCCGATTGCGGCAAGCGCGGTGCCGAGGTTGATCGCCGTCGTGGTCTTGCCGACTCCGCCTTTCTGATTCGCGATCGCCAGCACCCGGGGCGGCCGAGACACGTCGGGCTTCACCATCGGGATGACGGGCGACTCGACCGGTTTTTGGTCGATTTCCTGCGATTCACTCATGATTTTGGCCTTTTCAGCCCGATTTGACTCGATTTAGCTTGCGGACGACCACGATGCAGCCATTTCGACTCGTCACACTGGGCTCCAAATCCGCCACAACATTCCAATATTTAGCGGCTTCGGTCAATTCGGCCTCTACATCTTGACCTTTTAGGAATAGGCCAATGGCCCCCTTGGCGATAAAGGATTGAGCCTGCTCGCACAGCAATGTTAGCGGGGCGAGCGCCCGGGCGGTGACGACATCCGGCTTGCCCTCAAAGCTGTCCCCAAATTTCTCGATGCGCTCGGCATGGATACTTGCCGGCGCCCCGGTGATTCGCACTGCTTCGCGCAGAAATGCGGCCTTTTTGCCATTGCTTTCAACAAGATGGACCCTGGCTCCGAGCGTATCCGCCAGCACGCAAGCGATCGGCAGGCCGGGAAAGCCGCCGCCTGAGCCAAGGTCGACCCACACCTTGGCATCTGGGGCATGGTTGAGGAGCTGAAGCGAGTCGGCGATGTGCCGGGTCCAGAGCTGCGACAGCGTCGAAGGCGCAACCAGGTTGGTGCGGCGCTGCCAGTCAGCAAGCAGCGCGGCGAATTTATCGAGCCGGGCGAGCGCGGCGGGTGAGACCGGCGTGAGCCTGAGCGCGAGCGCGCGATCCTCGCTCACGCGCTTTTCAGCTTGCCGCGGCCGCGCCGCACATGCGCGACGATCAGCGTCAGCGCCGCCGGCGTAACGCCGTCGATGCGCGCGGCCTGCCCGATGGTGCGCGGGCGCTGCGCCGACAATTTCTGCTTCACCTCGTTCGACAGGCCGGGCAACGACGCGTAATCGAAATCGTCGGCGAGCGCGACGGACTCGTCGCGCCGGTAGGCTTCGACATCGGCGGCCTGACGCGAGAGATAAACGTCATACTTGGCGTCGATCTCCAGCTGCTCGGCAATCTTCGGCGCAAGCTGTCCGAGCTGCGGCCAGACGCGCGCCAACGTTTGTGTCGTGATGTCGGGATACGACAGCAGCTCGAACGCGGTGCG
>CAZNTY010000575.1:0-2334 GCA_964576085.1 uncultured Undibacter sp.
ACCGGCCGGACTCGCTGGCGCCGATCCGAAGGCGGTCGTTTCGGGCGTGCTGGACATCCTCCGCCTGGGCAGCGGCCCGGCCGAATCTGAGAAGTGGGCCAAGGCCTGCATGGCGAGCGGCGAGTGCATCAAGGCCTGCGATTACGGCGTCAACCCGCGCGTCCTTCTGACCATGGCGCGGCTCGCGCTGATGCGGACCGGCAAGGACGCGACCGAGCGGCGCAAGCAGGGCGTTGCCGTGTTCCGCAAGATCGGCGAGGACACCAGCGTGCTATCGCGGCTTCAGCTTTCCGAGGAGGCGCTTGTCCGGCTCGGCCAGCGGCCCGCGAAAGAGCCGCCGCGCGCCGAATTGCCTGAGGTCGTGTTCTACACCGGCTGCAACGTGCTGAAGACGCCGCATATCGCGCTGCTGTGTCTCGATATCATGGACATGATCGGGACCGACTATCGGGTGATGGGCGGCCCGACCCATTGCTGCGGCACCAGCCAGCTTCGCGCCGGCGATATCGACACGCTCGGCCGCTTCGCCAACAACACCATCGAGAAGCTGCGGCAGTCCAAGACCCGTCAGGTGCTGGCGTGGTGCCCGAGCTGCGTCATGCAGTTCGGCGAGACCGTGCTGCCGACCATCGAACGCGTCACTGGCTCGATGCCGTTCGACATGACACCGTTCATGAAGTACCTGTACGCCAATCTCGATGCGCTACGGCCCCATCTGAAGAACCGCGTTGGGATGAAAGTAGCGCTGCACAAGCATCCCGGCATCGCGGGTGTCATGGAGGCGGCGGAGGAGTTGCTTCGTGCCGTGCCAGGCATCGAAATCGTCAAGCTCGACGTGCCGGCGGTCGGCCTGCAAAGCGTCAACCTCGCCACCTTGCCGAAGTTCAAGGCCGAGCTGCAGCTCAAGGAGCTCGAAGCGGCGCGTCAGGGCGGCGTCGATGCGCTGGTCGCTGTCTATCACTCCGACCATCGCGAGCTGTGCGCCCACGAGCGCGACTGGCCGTTCAAGATCATGAACATCCTGGAAGTGGTCGGTGAGAGCATGGGCTTCCGCCAGGAGGACCACTACAAGAATCTCAAGATCAAGCAGGATGTAGACGCCATCATTACCGACTCCACAGACCTGCTGAAGCGTCACGGCGTCGATCTCGACACCGCGCGCAAGGTGATCGTCAACGGCATGCTGAGCGACCAGCCGCTGCCGTTGCAGGGCCGGCAGGATACCGTCGCGCGCTAGATGTGGAGTCTCAACAGGTTGTTCTCCGGCAGACCGAGTCTGCTGATTGGGACCTTATCATCGATGCCGGCATGAGGCCTGTGCCAGTTGTATCGGTGTAGCCAGATCGGCAGTTCGGACTTTCGTTGTGCCGAGTTCCGATAGGCCTGGGCGTAGGCCCACTCGCGCAGGCTGGTCTGGATGAAGCGCTCGGCCTTCCCGTTGGTCTTTGGTGTGTAGGGCCTGGTCCTGATGTGGCGGAGCCCCCGCTGCTTGCAGAGTCTTCGGAAGGCGAAGGATCTGTAGCAGGAACCGTTGTCGGACATGACACGCTCGACCTTGATGCCGAGGCTTTCGTAATAAGCCAGCGCGGCCTTGAGGAAGTCTGTGGCGCTGCGCTTCCTCTCGTTCGGCATCACCTTGGCGAAGGCGATGCGGGAGTGGTCGTCGATGGCGACGTGAACGAACTCCCAGCCGGCGCCTCGGCTCTTATACGGCGGGCTGGGATCACCGGTGATGCGATGGCCGACCGTGTTGAAGCGGCCGAGCTTCTTGATGTCGATATGGATCATCTCGCCGGGCCGGGCGCGTTCGTAGCGGCGGACAGGCTCCGCCGGTTCCAAGGCGGCGATCCGGTTCAAGCCCAGGCGCTTGAGAATGCGGCTGACGGTGGCCGGCGAGATGGCAAGGTCGGCGGCGATCTGCTTGCCGGTGCGGCGCTGGCGGCGCAACGCCTCGACCTGCTCGACAACAGCCTGCGGCGTCGGACGGTGCAAGCGCAGAGGCCGTGAGCTGCGATCGGTCAGCCCGGCCAGGCCTTCGCAACGATACCGCTCAACCCATTTGCGAACCGTCCGCGGACAGACCCCCGCGGCTGCACCAACCGCCTTCGCGGACTGCCCGCTCCACACCTGCCGCACAATCCGCTCTCGACCATGCGGCGTCAGACGGGCATTCTTATGCACGTTCATCCGGTCCTCCGGGAAATCCTGAAGCCTCGACAACTTCAGCTTCCTCGGTCAGGACCGGATGGACAACCTATTGAAAGCTCACAGCTAGAGCCTGATCCGATTATTCGGAAGCATATCCAGCGTTCCTGAAATAGTTTGCGCATTCCT
>CAZNTY010000576.1:0-24009 GCA_964576085.1 uncultured Undibacter sp.
CATCGAGGCG
The DNA here is from genome assembly GCA_964576085.1 of uncultured Undibacter sp. Lineage (GTDB taxonomy): Bacteria > Pseudomonadota > Alphaproteobacteria > Rhizobiales > Xanthobacteraceae > Pseudolabrys. Next base: position 11 of record CAZNTY010000576.1, read on the forward strand.
GGCGAATTCCTCGCCTTGATCGGTCCGAACGGCGCCGGCAAGTCGACCTGCTTCAACATGATCAACGGCCAGCTCGAGCCGGATTCCGGCGAGATTCTGCTCGACGGCGCGGATATCGCCGGCCTCGAGCCGCGCGCGATCTGGCGGCGCGAAGTCGGACGCACGTTCCAGGTGGCGGCGACCTTCAGCTCGATGACCGTCGCCGAGAACGTGCAGATGGCGCTGATCTCGCACGGCAACGAGGTCTACAAGGTCTGGCCGGCCGCCGCATCGCTGCATCGCGAGCGTGCGCTCGACCTGCTGGCGCAGGTCGGCATGCGCGAGGCGGCCGACCGGCCGAGTCGCGAACTCGCTTATGGCGACGTCAAGCGGGTCGAGCTGGCCGTTGCGCTCGCCAACGATCCGAAACTCTTGCTGATGGACGAGCCGACCGCCGGCATGGCGCCGCGCGAGCGCAACGAGCTGATCGCGCTGGTGAAGAGGCTGGTGGTCGAGCGCGGCATCTCGGTGCTGTTCACCGAGCACTCGATGGACGTGGTGTTCGCCTATGCCGACCGCATCATCGTGCTGGCGCGCGGCCGGCTGATCGCCGACGGCACCGCGGCGCAGATCCGCGATGATCCCGCCGTCCGCGAGGTCTATTTCGGCACCGGCAAGACCTTCGCGCCGGGCGCGCAAGGGGTGGCGCCATGACCCGCGAAACCATGCTCTCGGTCGAGCGGCTCAGCGCCTGGTATGGCGCGGCGCAAATCCTCTACGGCCTCGATTTCGAGGTCGAACGCGGCGAGGTGGTGGCCCTGATGGGCCGCAACGGCGCCGGCAAGTCGACGACCATGAAATCGATCATGGGTCTCCTCGCTCGCCGCGACGGCACGGTGCGCTTCAACGGCCGCGATATCTCGCGGCTCAAGCCGTACGAGATCGCGCGCCTCGGCCTCGGCTTCACGCCGGAGGACCGGCGCATCTTTGTTGATCTCACGGTGGCGGAGAATCTCGATGTCGGCCGCCAGGGTCCGCGCCGCTTCTCGGACGGCAAGCCGGTGCCGACCTGGACGCCGGAGCGGCTCTACGCCCTGTTCCCCAACCTTGGCGAAATGCCGAACCGGCCCGGCGGCCGCATGAGCGGCGGCGAGCAGCAGATGCTCACGGTCGCGCGCACGCTGATGGGCAATCCGTTGCTGGTGCTGCTCGACGAGCCCTCCGAGGGCGTCGCGCCCATCATTGTCGAGCAGATGGCCAACACCATCATCGAGCTGAAGAAGGAGGGGCTGTCGATCCTGCTCTCCGAGCAGAACGTGCATTTCGCGCGCCTCGTGTCTGATCGCGTTTATGTGCTCGAGAAAGGGCAGATCCGCTGGAGCGGGACGGTCGCCGAGCTGGAGAACAACGTGGAGGTGCAGCGTGCCTATCTCACCGTCTAGCCGCGGCAAGCTCAAGGTGCTGCCGAAGGCCGCTGCGGCGTCCGCGGAGCAATATGTGCTCGACGACCAGGTCGGCTTCCTGCTGCGCGTCGCGATGCAGCGCCATACCGCGATCTTTATGTCGCGCATGATCGAGGGGCTGACCCAGACGCAGTTCGCCGCGCTCGCCAAGCTCTACGAGGCCGGCCCCTGCTCGCAGAATCACCTTGGCCGCCTGATCTGTCTCGACGCCGCGACCATCAAGGGCGTGTTCGACCGCCTCGGGGCGCGCGGCTTCGTCACCGCGCTCAGCGACCCGAACGACCGCCGCCGGCGAGCCGTCGCGCTGACCGGTCGCGGCAGGGGCGTGACCGAAGCCGCGATCAGGGTGGCTTTTGAAATTACCGCCGAGACGCTCCGGCCGCTCACGGCGGAGGAGCAGCGGACGGTCGTGCGCCTGCTCGGCAAGCTCGGCTAGGCGGCGCCGACAACGTGTGATTGCACCGCTCCGATAGCCGCGTAAGATGCTGGCTTCACTTCGGGGCAGGTCATGGATCGCAGAGCACGGGTGGCGATTGTCGGGGCGGCCGCCATGATCGGGCTTTCGGCCTGCGGACAGGGCAATCAATATGTCGCGCCGCCGCCGCCGAAGGTGACGGTGGCGACGCCGACGCGCGGACCCTATACCCACTATCTCGAAACCACCGGCAACACCGCGGCGGTGAACTCGGCCGATCTCGTTGCCCGCGTTCCCGGCTTCGTGGAGAGCATCAATTATCAGGACGGCGCCACGGTCAGGAAAGGCACGCTGCTGTTCACGATCGAGCCGGAATCCTACAAGCTCAAGCTCGACCAGGCGAAGGCGGCGCAGGCCAGCGCCGACGCCGCGCTCAAGCAGGCCAAGCCGGCCTTTGACCGGCAAGCCGAGCTCCTGAAAAGCGGAAGCTCGACGCAGGCGCAATATGACACCGCGCTCGCGGCGCTGGTGTCGGCGCAGTCCAGCCTCGACCAGGCCAAGGTGAACACCCAGCTTGCGCAGATCAACTACGACTATACGCAGGTTACGGCGCCGTTCGACGGCATCGTCACCGCGCGCCAGGTCTCGGTCGGGCAATATGTCGGCGGCACGGCGACTCCCACCGTGCTTGCCTCGATCATCCAGCACGATCCGATCTATGTGAACTTCAATCTCAGCGAGCAGGACGTGTTGCGCATCCGCGCCCAGATCGCACAGCTCGGCCTCACCGCGGAGGACTTGCGCAAGGTCCCGGTCGAGGTCGGCCTGCAGTCGGAGAGCGGCTACCCGCACCACGGCACGCTCGATTATGCGGCGCCCTCGGTCAGCCAGTCGACCGGCACGCTGATGGTACGGGCGATCTTCGACAATGCGGACAAGGCGCTGCTGCCCGGCTATTTCGTGCGTGTGCGCCTGCCGACCGGGCGGACGCAGGACGCGCTGTTCGTGCCGGATGCCGCGCTCGGCAGCGACCAAGGCGGCCGCTACGTGCTGACCGTCAACAAGGACGACGTGGTCGAGCAGCATAAGGTCGAGGTCGGCGCGCTGGTCGACGGTAAACGCGTGATCGAAAGCGGAATCAAGCCGGACGACCGTGTCGTCGTCGCCGGCCTGCTGCGCGCCATCCCGGGGCAGAAGGTCGACCCGCAGAGCGGTCCCTCCGGCGCCGCGCCGGCGGCGCGCTAGGCCGGGGCGCGCATGATCTCGAAGTTCTTCATCGAGCGTCCGGTCCTGGCGAACGTGCTCGCCATCCTGATGATCGTGATCGGCCTGGTGGCGCTGCTGCGGCTGCCGGTCGCGCAATACCCCGAGATCGTGCCGCCGACCGTGCAGGTGACGACCCGTTATCCGGGCGCCAGCGCGCGCACCGTGATCGACACCGTCGCGCTGCCGATCGAGCAGCAGGTCAACGGCGTCGAGGACATGATCTACATGCAATCGTACGCCGGCGCCGACGGCAGCTATTCCCTCACCGTGACCTTCAACATCGGCACCGATCTCAATTTCGCGCAGGTGCTGGTGCAGAACCGGGTTTCGGCCGCGTTATCGTCGCTGCCGCAGACCGTGCAGGTGCAGGGCGTCACCGTGCAGAAGCGCTCGACCGCGATCCTGCAGATCGTGACCCTGACCTCGCCGGACAACCGCTACGACAGCCTTTATCTCAGCAATTTCGCCACCCTGCGGCTGAAGGACGAGATCGCCCGTCTGCCCGGCGTCGGCAGCGTCACCGTGTTCGGCGCCGGCCAGTATTCGATGCGGGTCTGGCTCGATCCGGAATTGATGCGGGCGCGCGGACTCACCACGCAGGACGTCATCCAGTCGCTGCAGCAGCAGAGCGCGCAGGTCGCCGCCGGCCAGGTCGGCATGCCGCCGGCGCCGGACGGCCAGTCATTCCAATACACGCTCAACGTGCTCGGCCGGCTCGACGACCCCGAGCAGTTCGCCAACGTCATCATCAAGACCGGCAGCGCCGGCGAGATCACCCGCCTGCGCGACGTCGGCCGGGTCGAGCTCGGCGCGCAGACCTATAACCAGGTGTTCAAGAAGGACGGTGTTCCGGCCGCCGGCCTTGCCATCTTCCTGTCGCCCGGCGCCAACGCGCTGAACGTGGCGCAAGAGGTCGACGGCAAGATGAAGGCGCTGGCGGCGGATTTCCCGCAGGGCGTCGTCTACAGCGTGCCGTTCGACACCACGAAATTCGTCGAGGAATCGATCCACGAGGTCTACAAGACGCTCTACGAGGCGGCGATCCTCGTGCTCATCGTCATTTTGGTCTTCCTGCAGGACTGGCGCGCCATGCTGGTCCCGGCGACCACCGTCCCGGTCACCATCATCGGCGCCTTCGCGGCAATGGCGGCGATGGGCTTCACCGTCAACCTGTCGACGCTGTTCGCCATCGTGCTGGCGATCGGCATCGTGGTCGACGACGCGATCGTCGTGGTGGAGGGCGCGGCCCACAACATCGAACAGGGCATGAGCGGCCACGACGCGGCGATCCGCGCCATGAACCAGTTGCTCGGCCCGATCATCGGCATCACGCTGGTGCTGATGGCGGTGTTTCTGCCGGCCTCGTTCCTGCCCGGCCTGACTGGGCGGATGTATGCGCAGTTCGCCCTGGTCATCGCGGCGACCGCGGTGCTCAGCGCCATCAACGCGGTGACGCTCAAGCCCACCCAGAGCGCGATGTGGCTGCGCCGCCCGGTGCCGCCAGAGCAGCGCAACGTCTTCTATCGCGGCTTCAACAGAGTCTACGGCCGCATCGAGCAGGGCTATGCGGGATTGGTCGGACGCATGGCGTCGCGCAGCGGCCTGATGGTGATCATCGCGCTGCTCGTCACGGGCCTGTCGATTTTCGGCTTCACGAGGATTGCAACCGGCTTCCTGCCGATCGAGGATCAGGGCTATCTGCTCGCCAGCGTGCAGCTGCCGGACGGCGCATCGCTGGAGCGCACGCAGAAGGTGCTCGATCGCGTCAGCGACATCGTCAGGCGTACGAAAGGCGTGCGCGAGGTCGTGACCATCGCCGGCATCTCCGTGCTCGACAATAGCGCGCCGCTGGCCAATGCCGGCGTCGCCTACATCATCCTCGACGACTGGAGCGAGCGCGGCAAGGAGCAGGATCTGCTTCACCTGTATGTCGGCCTGAACAAGGCGCTCGATTCGATCATGGAGGCGGGCATCCTGGTCGTGCCGCCGCCGCCAATCCAGGGCGTTGGCAATGCCGCCGGCGTCACCATGCAGCTCGAATTACGCGACGGCAGCTTCGATCTCGGCAAGCTGCAGGACGTCGTCACCGCGGTCGAGCAGGCCGCACTGTCGCAGTCCAGCATCCAGCGCGTGATGGCGCCATTCCGCGCGCGGGTGCCGCAGTACACCATCAGCGTCGACCGCTCCAAGGCGCAGACGCTGCGTGTGACCGTCGACCAGGTCTTTTCGGCGCTGACCGGCTATCTCGGCTCCGCTTATGTCGATCAGTTCAACAAGTTCGGCCGTACGTTCCAGATCTACATCCAGGCCGATTCGCAATTCCGGCTGCGGCTCGAGGACATCCGGAACCTGACCGTTCGCAACAAGGACGGCGACATGATTCCGCTCGGTACCCTGATCGACATCACGCCGGCGGTCGGGGCCTCGCTGATCAGCCTCTATAACCTCTATCCGTCGGCGACGCTGGTCGCGATCCCGTCGGCCGGCGTCTCCACCGGGCAGGCGATGGCGCTGATGGAGCAACTCGCCGCGAAAACGCTGCCGCCCGGCGTCGGCTACGAATGGACCGCGATGTCGTACCAGGAGAAGATCGTCGGCAATCAGATGTTCATCGTCTTCGCCCTCGCTCTGCTGCTGGTCTATCTGGTGCTGGCCGGTCAGTACGAAAGCTGGATTGCGCCGGTTTCCGTGATCCTGGCGGTGCCGCTGTCGCTGCTCGGCCCGGTGGCGACGCTGACGGCGGTTCAGGTCGACAATAACCTTTACGTGCAGATCGGCCTGGTTCTGCTGATCGCGCTGTCGGCCAAGAACGCCATCCTGATCGTCGAGGTGGCGCGCGAATTGCGTGCCGAAGGCAAAGCGATCGTGGAGTCGGCAATCGAGGCGGCGCGGGCGCGCTTCCGGCCGATCCTGATGACGTCCTTCGCGTTCATCCTCGGCGTGCTGCCGCTGGTGCTGGCGAGCGGCGCCGGCGCCAGCGCGCGCAAGTCGATCGGCATCGCGGTGTTCACGGGCATGATCGCCTCGACCTGCCTCGCCGTGCTGTTCGTGCCGTCGTTCTTCGTGGTGATGCAGCGCGTCGAGGAGTGGCGCAAGGCGCGCAAGCGGCCGGCGGCCGCCACGACGGCGGCCGAAAATCTCAGGCCCCGCGCAGCAGCGCCCTCAGTCGCGGCGGGGTCACGGGCAGTTGCGTCACCGCGCTGGGCCGCCCCAGCGCATCGTCGATCGCCGAGGCGACCGCGGCGCCCACGGCATTTGCGCCGCCTTCGCCGGCGCCCTTGAGGCCGAGCGCATTGAGCGGCGAGGGCGCATCTTCCGTGATCAGAACCTCGACCGGCGGCACTTCGCGCGCCGTCGGCATCAGGTAGTCGGCGAAGGTAACGGAGAGCGGCTCGCCGTTCTCATCGTAGAGAAATTCCTCGAGCAGGGCGCCGCCGATCCCTTGCGCGACGCCGCCGACGATCTGACCCTCGATCATCATCGGGTTGACAGCGCGGCCGACGTCGTAGGCGACGAAATAGCGCTCGATCGCGACCGCGCCGCCTTCGGCGTCGACCCGCGCCTGCACCAGATGGACGCCATAGGGGTAAACCATGTGCTCATATTCGAAGAATCCTTCACCCTGAAGCTTGTGGTTGCCGCGCGACAGGTCGCCGAGCGGCATCGACGGACCGGCGCCATCCTTGCGCGAGATGATCCCGTCCTCGATCATGAGCTGGTCGGATGGCGTCTGCAGCAGTTGCGAGGCGGCGTCGAGCGCCTTGTCGCGCAGGTCGACGGCGGCGCGCCGCGTCGCTTCGCCGGTCATCACCGTCACGCGCGAGGCATAGGCGCCGCCGCCTCTCTCGATCCGGTCGGTCTGGCCGTGGATGACGCGCACCCTGGTGTAATCGACGCCGAGCGTATCGGCGCAGATCTGTGCGACGGCGGTCTCGACGCCTTGGCCGACCGACGCGGCGCCGGTAACGACCTCGATCCCGCCGCCGGGTTCGACGTAGATGCGGACGAGGTCGGAGGGGCCGAAGCCGCTCTTCTCGACGAACATCGCGACGCCGAGCCCGACGGTTTCGCCGGCGGCGCGCCGCCTTTTGACGGCGGCACGTGCCTCGGCCCAGCCGAACTTCGCCAGCGCCTTGTCCAAGAGTTTGGCGTAGTCGCCGGAGTCGTAGATGATCGCCGTGCCGAGCGCATCGGTCCGGACGTCATAAGGCATTTCGGCGGTGCCGATGAGATTGCGCCGGCGGATCTCGATCGGGTCGGCCGACACTGCCTTGGCGATGGCGTCGAGCAGCCGTTCGCGCACAAAGGTGCTTTCGTAGCGGCCGGGCGCCCGATAGGTGCCGCACGGCGTCTTGTTGGTCAGGCGGATGTGGCCGCGCACGCGGTAGGCCGGCGTCCGGTACGGACCGGGCAGCATCGCCGCGGCGAGGTCGGGAACGGTCGCCGCGTGCGTGCGCATGTAGGCGCCGTTGTCGTGAAAGAACTCGTCGTCGATGCCGAGGATGCGGCCTTGCGCATCGACGGCCGCCCGGATTTTGTGGCGTTGCTGGCGCGAATGGTTGGCGGCAATCAGGTGCTCGCGCCGGTCCTCGATCCATTTGACCGGCTTGCAGAATTTCAACGCAGCGGCGCAGACCAGCACATCTTCGGGATAAAGCTCGCCGCGGATGCCGAAGCCGCCGCCGACATGGCCTTCGTAGAGATGCGTGTTCTCGGCGGTCCGTCCCAGCATCGACGCCAGCCGGTCGCGGTTCCAGTGCGGCACCTTGGCGGCGCCGTGCATCGCCAGGATGTCGCGCTGCGGATCGTAGGTCGCGATGGCGCCGCGGGTCTCCATCGGCACGCCGGTATGGCGGCCGATCGACAGGTCAAGCTCGACGATGTGCCGCGCGGCGCGGAACGCGGCCTCGACATCGCCGTAGCCTTTCTCGATGATCGTCGTCCGGGTGTCGTGCTCATCGTCGAACTCGCCGACCTCGGTCGCGTCGACGATGGCCGGCAGCGGCTCGATGTCGAGCGCGACCAGGTCGGCGGCGTCCTCGGCGACATATTGGCTCGACGCGAACACGACGGCGACCGGCTCGCCGACATAGCGGACGCGGTCGCGCGCCAGCACGAACTGCCGGTACGGCTCGAGCGCGGTCAGCCCGACCAGGCGGAACCCGATCGGCGGAATGTGGGCGATGTCGCGAAACGTCCAGACGGCGTGCACGCCGGGCAACGACAGCGCCGCCGCCGTGTCGATACCGCGCAATCGGCCGTGCGCGACCGGCGACCGGACTACGCGCATGTGCAATTGGCCAGGAAAAGAAATATCGGCTGCGAACCGGCCCTTTCCGGTGATGAGCGGCCGATCCTCCAGCCGCGGCACCGACCGGCCGATGAATTTTGTGGTCATTTCCCGCCGCGCATTTCGGCGGCCGCGGCGCGCACCGCCTTGACGATGTTCTGGTAGCCGGTGCAGCGGCAGAGGTTAGACGACAGCACGTCGAGCAGGTCGTCGTCGCTGATGTCGGGCTCGCGCTCCAGCACGCCGACCGCGAGCATCAGGAATCCCGGCGTGCAGAAGCCGCATTGCAGGCCGTGATGCTCCATGAAGGCGCGCTGCATCGGGTGCAACTCGTCGCCTTTGGCGAGGCCCTCGACGGTGCGGATCGGCTTGCCGGCGGCCTGCACCGCGAACATCAGACAGGAGCGCACCGGCGCGCCGTCGACGATCACCGTGCAGGCGCCGCAGACGCCGTGCTCGCAGCCGATATGCGTGCCGGTCTGGCCGCAGTCCTCGCGGATCGCATCGGCCAAAGTGCGGCGCGGCTCCACCGCGATGGCGTGGTCGCGGCCGTTGATGGTGAGCGTGATGGGTTGCTTGTCGGTCATTTGAAACTGCCGGGTGAACATACAACTGTCATGCCCGCGAAAGCGGGCATCCAGTAAAGGAGGAGTTCGCCGTGATGGTGGCGTGCCGAGCAAATCTTTGCCGCAGAGCTTACTGGGTCCCCGCCTTCGCGGGGACGACAGTGGAGTTCGCGGGGACAACAGTGGAGGTTGCTGCGGGTCATGGGCGTTTCTCCGCCTTGCCGCGCAACGCCGCCCGGATGCGCTGCGGCGTCGCCGGCATCTCGTCGATCTCGACGCCGAACGGCGACAGCGCATCGTTGATCGCGTTGATCACCGCCGCCGGCGCGCCGATGCCGCCGCCTTCGCCCAGTCCCTTGGCCTTGGTGATCGACGTGGTCGACGGCGTCTCCATGTGATGCAGCTCGATCATCGGAATCTCGTGCGCGGTCGGCGGCAGGTAGTCGGCCAGCGTGCTCGAGAGGATGTTGCCGGTCTCGTCGTAGACGATCTCCTCGAGCAGCGCGTTGCCGATGCCCTGCGCGATGCCGCCGTGCACCTGGCCGTCGGCGATCATCGGGTTGATCAACACGCCGGCGTCTTCCGCGACGACATAGCGCTCGATCGTGACCTTGCCGGTCTCGGCGTCGACCTCGACGACCGCGACGTGGCACGCATTGGAAAAGGTGCCGGCTGGATCGTAGGTGCCGGTCTCCGTCAGGCCGGGCTCGATCTCGCCCTTGAACTTGTGCGTCTGCATGTAGGCTTCGCGCGCGATTTGGGCGATGGGAATCGAACGGTCGGTGCCGGCGACCTTGGCGGCGCCGTCCTCCAGCACGATGTCGCCGGGCGCGGCCTCCAGCATATGGCTCGCCATCTTGATCAGCTTGGCGCGCACCTTCTGCGCCGCGATCAGGCTGGCGCCGCCGCAGATCACCAGCGAGCGGCTGGCGAAGGTGCCCCAGCCGTAGGGCGAGCGGTCGGTGTCGCCGTGCACGACCTTGACGTGCTCCGGCAGGACGCCGATCTGGTCGGCGATGATCTGTGCCAGTGTCGTGCGCAGGCCCTGCCCGTGCGGCGAGGCGCCGATGCGCGCCTCGACGAAGCCGGACGGATCGACCGAGAGAATGACCGTTTCCCAGCCGGGCGTGATCTCCATGCCGCGCGCGGCGAAGGCCGGGCTGCCGTATCCGGTGCGCTCGGAGAAGGTCGCGATGCCGATGCCGAGATAGCGGCCCTGTTTGCGGGCCTGCTGCTGCCGCGCGCGGAATGCCGGCAGGCCGATGGCTTCGACCGCCATGTCGAGCGTCTGGCGGTAGCTGCCTTCGTCGAAAGTCAGGCCGGTGGCCGATACGTAAGGGAACTTGCCGATCAGGTTGCGGCGGCGGATGTCGACGGGATCGATGTTGAAAGCGGCGGCGGCCTTGTCCATCAACCGCTCGAGCACGAAGGTGATCGAGGGCCGCGATACGCCGCGATAGGGCGCCATCGGGCAGGTGTTGGTGACGACGCCACGCGCGTTGCATCGATAGGCGCGAAAGTCGTAAGGGCCGGGCATTTCCGCCATCGCCATCAGCGGCTCGACGCCGCAGGTCGTGGGGAAGCAGGAATAGGCGCCGACATTGGCGGTCACGTCGCAATCGAGCGCGAGCAAGCGCGCATCCTTGTCGAAGGCGCCTGACAGCGTGATGAACTGGTCGCGGCTGTGGAAGCTGGCAATCAGGTTCTCGCGCCGGTCCTCGGTCCAGGCGAACGAACTCCTCATCGTGCGGGCCAGCCAGGCCAGGAGGACGTATTCGGGGGCGAGCGACATCTTCTGGCCGAAGCCACCGCCGACGTCGGGCGCGACGACGCGCAGGTCGGATTCCGGCATGCCGAGCAGGTCGGCCACCGCGGTGCGGGTCAGATGCGGCATCTGCGTGGTGCAGGTCAGCGTCACGCGCCCGGTTGCAATATCGTAAGCGGCGTGGGCAGCGCGCGGCTCCATCGGCGTGGCGTTCTGGCGGCGCGAGCGGGCCTCGATCGTGACGGTTTTCGCCGCGCCGGCCCACACCTGGTCGAAATTATCCGTCTTGACGCGGCTTTCGACGATCACGTTGCCGGGCGCGTCCTTGTGGATCGCTCCAACGCCGGGCTGTAATGCCTCCGGCGCTTCGACCAGCGGGGTTGTCTCCGTGATCGCCAGTTCGACGCGATCCGCGATGTCTTCCGCCTCGCCGTTGCTGTTCGCGACCACCGCCGCGACCGGCTCGCCGACGAAGCGAACCACGCCGTCGGCGAGGATCGGCTGGCCGACCGGCTTGTAGTTGAACTTGTGCAGCATCGGCGTGATCGGCTTCACGCCGCTAAGATCGGCCGCCGTGATGACGGTCGCGCCGTCCGGCGCCGTGATTTTATTGATGCGGCCGGCGGCGACCGGGCTGCGAACAAAGCGCACGCGATGTGCCGCAGGCAGATCGGCGGTGAAACGGCCTCGGCCGGCGACCAGCGCCGGATCCTCCAGCCGCCGGATCGCGCGGCCGACCCAGGTCGTGCCGCTGCCCTTGGTCGGCGCGGTCATGAGGCGGCCTGCTCCAGCGCCCGGCGCACGACGGCGCGAACGAGGTCGCGCCGGTAGTCGGCATCGGTCTGATGATCGACCAGCGGATCGATTGCTGTCGCCGCCGCTTCGGCCGCGGCGCGGAAGGTCGGGTCGCCCGGCGCTTGCCCGTTAAGCGCGGCTTCAGCTTCAGGGATGCGGCGAGGATGCGGCTCCGCGCCACCGACGCCGACCCGCGGCTCGGCTATCTTGCCATCTGCGAGCCTGTAGGTGACGAGCGCCGCGCTCATGGCAAAGTCGCCGGCGCGGCGGCTGAACTCGTTGAAACCGAAACGGGTGCCGTCGGGCAGAAGCGGCAGCCGCACCTCGGCCAGCAACTCGTCCTCAGCAAGCGCCGTCGTCATGATGCCGGCAAAGAAGTCGCGCGCGGCGATCACGCGTTCCCCGCGCGTGCTCCTGGCGACGATCTCGGCGTCGAGTGTTGCGGTGGTGAGACACCATTCCGAGGCCGGATCGGCATGAGCGAGTGAGCCGCAGAAGGTGCCGCGCATGCGGATCGGATAATGCGCGATGTGGCGCACCACGGTCGCGAGCAGCGTGCCGAGCGGACCATCGATCACCGGCTTGTGGAACGCGGCGTGGCGCACACGCGCGCCGATGACGAGCTTGCCGCCCTCAATCGCGAGCTTGTCGAGCCCGGCGACCTCGTTGATATCGACGAGATGCGCCGGCCGCGCCATGCGGAATGCCATGATCGGCACCAGGCTCTGCCCGCCGGCCAGCACGCGGCCGTCCTGCGGCGCTACGTCGGCCAGCGTCCTTAAGGCCTCGTCGAGGGTCCGCGGCACATGGCGAACGAAAGGCGCCGGCTTCATACGGAGAACTCGCGCAGCACGTTTGTTTGTGTGCAAACGATAATGCGCGCGCAGGGTTTGTCAATTTTGTTGTCGGCTGAGGGCCAGACCTGCCGGACGCTATTCGATCGCTGCCGAATAGAACGCCCTGGCGTCGGCCGTGAACGCCTCGCGCGAGCCAGGCGTCAGATAGAACATATGGCCGCCGCGATAGAGCTTGAGCTGCACACGATTGGGCGCGCCGGCCGGCGGCAGGTGATTCACCACATAGCGGCTCACCGCATAGGGCGTCACAAGGTCGCTGGTGCCGTGGACGATCATCATGCGGAAGCTCGAATTGAGCGCGAGCAGCTCGCGGATGTCGTCGACGACGCTGGCGCGGCTCTGGCTGCCACCGGCGCCTTTCCAGTCCCATTTGCGGCTGATCTCGGAGGCCAGCAATTCGTAGGTCATCTCCGTCTCGAAGCCGAGCTCATGGCGTGCATAACCGACGAACAGCCCGCCGAGCGCGCGAGTGAAGCCGTCGAGCACCGGATCGTCATTATGTGCATTGTCAGATTCAGGATACGGATCGGGTATCGCAAAGCGAATGTCGTAGGGACTGACAACCTCGCCTTTGTTTTCCTGCAAGTGTTTCAGATAGGCGTCGCGGATGAAGCCACGGTTGCGCGCGACGATCTCGACCGGCAGGCCGGTCATCCGGGCGACGCGGGAATAGAAGTCGGCTGCCGCGGCGTCGTCCGGCGGTGCGCTGGCCAGCATCGTCAGATATTCGGTCATCGCAAAGCGTTCGGCGGCGGCCAGTGCCTCCGGCGTGTAGGCCTTGCGACGCTCCAGCTCGGCGGCAGCCAGTGACGGAAATTGCAGGGCGGCGCCGAGCGCGAAGCGGCTGGCGCCGAATTCAAGGCCGCCTTCGAGCAAGGGTGAGAGGGTGATGATGCCGGCGGCGACGAGACCTTGATCGTGCTGCAAGGCGCGCGCAACCTCGACGGCGCGGAAGCCGCCGTAGCTTTCGCCGAGGATGTATTTGGGCGACGACGTGCGCGCGTTCTTCGCGGTATAGAGTGCGATCACCTTGGCCAGTACCTGCGCATCGCTACGCACGCTGAAGAAATTCTTGGCATCGTCGGGCTTCGCCGTGCGGCTCCAGCCGGTGCCGATCGGATCGATGAAGACGAGATCGGTGAAGGCCAGCCAGGTGTCGGGATTGTCGATCAGCGTTGCGTTGGCCCCGTCACGGCCGTCCGGTCCAAAACTTGCGATGCGCGGACCGGCAAGGCCGAGATGCAGATAGGCGGAAGCTGCGCCGGGTCCGCCGTTGAAGACGAAGGTAACCGGACGCCGGCCGGTCTCAGAGCTTTTCAGCGCATAGGCGGTATAGAAGATCGCCGCCATCCGCTGCCCATCCTGGCCGAACAGATCGAGCGTGCCGGCGGTCGCCGTGTAAGACAGCCGCGCGCCGCTGCGCGTTGTGATCGTGTGTTCGGTGATGGAATCCTTCGGCAGCAGCCGCAGCACCCCTTGCGCGGCCGCCTCGGCATGATGCTCGGATTGCTGGGCCGAGGCGCCGACCGGCAGCGCCAGCAGAAAGAGGACGAGCGCGAGACGGAAAGCATGCATGCCCGCACCATGCCGGAGCAATTGGCGCGAAAATGCGGCATTTCCAGTCACGTGCCGACCTTGAGCTCGGAGACGAGGCCACGCAACGCCGCCACGGTGGAAAGGGCGACGATCTTGCCGGTGCGTGGATTGGCCGAGGGCACGCCCTCGATCGACATCGAGAAGCGTGCCACATCGGATTCGACCTCGATACGGTGGGTGTTGCGCGTAATCGTGGGGTCAGCCCAGATTTCGAGCCGTGTCCTGTCCGGACCGACGCCGGCGAGGCTGAGGGCAGCCGCGACGTTGACATTGGCCGGAAAGCCGCGAGCGCCTTCGCGCGCCGTGCCGTCGAACACCTTCAGCGGCTTGTCGAGATTCTTCACCGAGATGTTGTTGGCGACGAGATAAGGAGCGCCGTCGAGGCCGGCCGGCGGCTTCCGGGTTATCATGGTGACGGATTTGATGTCGCCTTCGGCTGCGGCACGTACGGCGTCGAGCCCGATCAGCGCCCCGGTCGGCACCAGGACCCGCGCGCCTTTTTCCTTGGCACGCGCCACCAAGTCCCAGTTGTCGAGCAGCTGCGCGACCGAGAGCGGCATGAAGATGCGGCCTTTGTCGATCGCGCTGACGGCGATGGCGCGGAAATACTCCGGCGGCAGACACTCGACCACGATGTCGCAGTCGTCGGCCAACGCCGCATAGGTGCGCAGCGCGATCATGTCGCCGAGCTGCGGGAGATTGCGACGCGCCTTGTCAGCATCGCGCACAGCGACGGCGGCAAGCATCATGCCTTCAATCTTGCCATCGATCAGCTTGCGCGCGACCTCAAGGCCGACGCCGCCGAGACCGGCGAGTCCGACCCGCAGCTCTGCTTTCGTGTTCATGCTTTGCCCTTGCCGGTGAAGTTCGGCTTGCGCTTTTCGATGAAGGCCCGCACGCCTTCGGCGTAATCGGGTGAGGCGCCGGCAAGTTTCTGCAACTCATATTCAAGCTGGAGCTGCGCTTCGAGATCGTTGCTGACCGAGGCGTCGAGCGCGCGTTTGGTGAGGCCGAGCGCGTAAGTCGGCGCCTTGGCGAGCCGCTCGCACAGCGCGTGCGCTTCGCCCATCAATCTGTCGTCATCAAACACTTTCCAGATCAAACCCCATTGTTCTGCCTGCTCAGCAGTCACAGTCTCCGCCAGCATCGCCATGCCGCGGGCGCGCGCCATGCCGATGAGCCGTGGCAGGAAGAATGTGCCGCCGACATCGGGGATCAGCCCGATGCGGGCGAATGCCTCGACGAAGGTGGCCGAGCGGGCGGCCAGCACGATGTCGGCGGCCAGCGCGAAATTGCAGCCGGCGCCGGCCGCAACGCCGTTGACAGCTGCGACCACCGGAATCGGCAGGTCGCGCAACTTGCGGAGCAGCGGATTGTAATGCTTGAGCAGCGCTTCCCCGGCCTTGCTCGGTTCCTCGCCAGGCTTCATCAGCCGGTCGTGCAGGTCCTGCCCCGAGCAGAAGGCGCGACCCGCACCGGTGATGAGGAGTGCGCGGCAGCCCTCATCCTGTTCGGCATCCTCGATCGCCGCGCGCAGGGCCTCATGCAGCGCCACATTGAAGGCATTGAGCCGCTCTGGCCTGTTCAGGGTGAGGACGCGATAGCCGTTGCGCTTGTCGACCAGCACAGTCATGCCGGCACACTGCGGGCCGCCACGACTGCGGTCAATGGCCTCGCGCCGGCCAATTGTGCCGTCGCAGCGGGTCTCTCGGCATGGATGTCGCCGCCGACCCCGAGACAGCAATGGACGTTTCGCTGCCGATGCCGCTAGAATTGCTCCTCACGGTTAGGGGCGGAACGGCCCTTGGGAGGATGGCAATCATGCGTAAGGCAGTATTGGTCGCGGGTACGATTTTGGCACTCGCGGCGGGTCAATCGGCTGGGCCGGCGATGGCCCAGAACAAGACGATCAAGATCGGTTTCGTGTCGACTTTCAGTGGTCCGGCCGCGGTGATCGGCAATGACATGCGCAACGCTTTCGAGCTGGCGCTCGATCATATGGGTCGCAAGATGGGTGGCCTTCCAGTTGAGGTGATCTATGAGGACGACGCGCTCAAACCAGATGTCGGTCGGCAGAAGACCGAGAAACTGATCGAGAGCGACAAGGTCGACTTCATCAGCGGCTACATCTGGTCGAACGTGGTGCTGGCGTCGGCCAAGCCGATCGTCGACTCCAAGACCTTCCTGGTGATCGCCAATGCCGGCGCCTCGGAGCTCGCCGGCAAGCAGTGCTCGCCGTACATCTTCTCGACCGCGTGGACCAACGACCAGAACCCGCGCGCCGTCGGCGAATACATGAATAAGAAGGGCGTGAAGACGGTTTACCTGATTGGCCCGAACTACGCGGCCGGCAAGGAGAACCTCGGCGGCCTGGCCGCTGCGTTCAAGGGCAAGGTGGTCGGTGAGGACTACACCAAGTGGCCGGATCAGCTCGACTTCTCGGCCGAGCTGTCGAAGGCTCGCGCCGCTAATCCGGATGCGGTTTACGTGTTTTATCCGGGCGCGGCAGGCGTGCAGTTTCTCAATCAGTACGCACAGGCCGGCCTGCAAGGCAAAATTCCGCTCTACACGACCTTCACCATCGACTCGCTCAGCCTGCCGCGGCAGAAGGACGCTGCCGTCGGCGTGATCGGGGCGCTGCAGTGGGGCGCAGACCTGCCGAATGCCGAGAACAAGAAGTTCGTCACGGACTTCGAGGCGAAATTCAAGACCGAACCGTCGTTCTATGCCGCACAAAGCTATGACGCGGCCAACCTGATCGCCTCGGCGGTCGTCGGAGTGAAGGGCAATCTGTCCGACAAGGCGGCGGTGCAGAAGGCGCTGGAGAAGGCCGACTTCAAATCCGTGCGTGGCGCTTTCAAGTTCGATACCGACCACTATCCGATTCAGAACTTCTACATGCAGGAAGTGGTCAAGAACGGCGACAAGTTCACCTTGAAGACGGTGGCGACCGCGGTCGAGAATGGCCGCAACGTACACGTCAGCGACTGCCCGATGAAGTAATCGACGCATTCACGAACGGCAGCCAGCGATGGCTGCCGTTTTCTTTATGCGACACGCAGGGGGCGAAGCGGCCCGTCACGATGGTCTTGTTCATCGAACAATGTCTGAACGGCTTGCAGTTCGGCTTGCTATTGTTCCTGCTGGCGGCCGGATTGACCTTGGTGTTCGGCATCATGGACCTGGTCAATCTCGCGCACGGCTCGCTTTACATGATCGGGGCCTACTTCGCCGCCACCTTCGCGGCTTGGACCGGCAGCTTCGTGCTCGGCGCCATCCTTGCGCTCGCCGCCACGCTGCTGGTCGGCATGGCGGTGGAAGTGATTGCGATGCGGCGGCTTTACGGCCGCGATCACCTCGACCACGTCCTGGCGACGTTCGGGCTGATCCTGTTCTTTGACGAACTGGTGCGCCTGATCTGGGGCCCTGCCGGCTTGAGCCTGCCGCTGCCGTCCTGGCTCAATACGTCGGTGCAGCTGCTGCCCGGTGTCTACTATTCGGCCTACAAGTTTTCCATCATCGTGGTCGCGCTCGCCGTGGCCGCTCTTCTCTATTGCGTCGTCATGCGCACGCGGCTCGGCATGCTGATTCGCGCCGGGGCTTCCAACCGCGAGATGGTCGGAGCGCTCGGTGTCAACATCAGGCTGCTGTTCACGTTGGTGTTCGGGCTTGGCGCGGCGCTCGCCGGCCTTGCCGGCCTGATGCAGGCGCCGATCCTGACGGTGCAGATCGGCATGGGCGAGAACATCCTCATTCTCGCCTTCGTGATCACGGTGATCGGCGGCATTGGCTCGATCCGTGGCGCTTTCATCGCCGCGCTGCTGGTAGGGTTCATCGACACTCTGGGCCGCAGCTATTTCCCGGAGCTAATGCGTTCCATGCTCAGCAAGGACGCCGCGGCGACCGCCGCGCCGGCGCTGTCGTCGATGCTCATCTACATCCTCATGGCCGTGGTGTTGGTGATACGGCCCGAGGGCCTGTTCCCGGCAAGCCGGCGATGACGGACTGGTTTCGTCCTCGCGCCGTCGTGATCGTTGCGTTGCTGGGGGCGCTGGCGCTGCTGCCGCTTTACGTCGCGCTGACCGGCGACCGCTTTCTACTCACGTTGTTCACCCGCATCGTCATTCTGGCGCTTGCCGCGGTAAGCCTCAATTTGATCTTGGGTTACGGCGGCATGATGAGCTTCGGCCACGCCGCCTATCTCGGTATCGGCGGCTATGCCGTCGGCATCCTTGCTTACGAAGGCATCGGCAGCGGCTTCGTCCAGTGGCCGGTTGCGCTTTTCGCTTCGGCGCTGTTTGCGCTGGTGGTTGGCGCATTGTCGCTGCGCACGCGCGGCGTCTACTTCATCATGATCACGCTCGCCTTCGCGCAGATGGCCTATTACGTCGCCTCCGGTCTCGCACGTTACGGCGGCGACGACGGCCTGACCATCAATGCCCGCAGCAGCTTTGCCGGCCTCGTCAATCTGTCAAACAAAACGCAATTTTACTACGTCTGCCTGGCTTTGCTGTATGGCTGCATTTATCTGGTCTGGCGGCTCGCCAATTCACGCTTCGGCCTGGCGATCCAGGGTGCGCGTTCGAATGACGTGCGCATGCGCGCCATCGGGTTTCCGACCTATCGCTACAAGCTCGCCTGCTTCGTTATCGCCGGCACGATGTGCGGCCTGGCCGGGGCGCTCATCGCCAACCATACCGATTTCATCAGCCCCGCGATGATGTTCTGGACCCGCTCCGGCGATCTTATCGTCATGGTGGTGCTTGGCGGGATGGGCACGTTGTTCGGGCCGCTGCTTGGCGCGGTGGCGCTCCTGGTGCTGGAGGAGGCGCTGTCCGGCATTACGGAATACTGGCAGATCATCCTCGGTCCGCTCCTGCTCCTCGTCGTGCTGTTCGGGCGCGGCGGCATCGATGGATTGCTGCGGCTTCTCGACGAAAAGGTGCGCCGTGGCTGATCCGTTGCTTCAGATTGAGGGCTTGTCCAAGCGCTTTGGCGGCATCATTGCGAGCGACGCGATCACGCTGGAGGTGCCGGCCGGCGAACTGCACGCGGTGATCGGGCCGAACGGCGCCGGCAAGACCACGCTGGTGTCGCAACTCAGCGGTCAGTTGATGCCGGACGCCGGGCAGGTGCGGTTTGCCGGCGAGGACGTGACTGCGCTGCCGATGTTCCGGCGCAGCGCGCTCGGCCTCGCCCGATCGTTCCAGATCACCTCGCTGTTTCTCGATTTCACTGCGCTCGACAATGTCGCGCTGGCCGTGCAGGCACGCGCCGGCCACTCGTTCCGCTTCTGGCGCAACGCGCGCCGCGAGCCCGAACTGCGCGATCCGGCCCGCGCCGCACTCGAGCGGGTCGGCCTCGGCGGCAAGGCGGACATTCTCGCGTCGGCTTTGAGCCACGGCGAGCATCGCCAGCTCGAGATCGCGATGGCGCTCGCAGGCAAGCCGCGCATGCTGCTGCTCGATGAGCCGATGGCGGGCATGGGGCCGGAGGAATCCGCACGCATGGTCAAGCTGCTGCGCGAGCTCAAGCGCGAGCTGACCATCCTGTTGATCGAGCACGACATGGAGGCGGTGTTCGCGCTCGCCGACCGCATCACCGTGCTGGTCTATGGCCGCGTGATCGCGACGGGCTCGCCGGCCGACATCCGCGCCAACGCGCAGGTGCGCGATGCCTATCTCGGCGAGCAGGAGGCGACGACGTGAGCGCGCTGCTCGAGATCGAAGGCGTCGAGACCTGCTACGGCCAGAGCCAGGTGCTGTTCGGCCTGTCCTTCGGCATCGCGCAGGGAGAGATGGTGACGCTGATCGGCCGCAACGGCATGGGCAAGACCACGACGGTGCGCTCGATCATGGGGCTGACGCCGGCGCGCGCCGGCTCGATCCGCTTGAGCGGGCGGGAGATGCGGGGCCTGAACGCATTCCGGATCGCCCAGCTCGGCATCGGGCTGGTGCCGGAAGGCCGGCAGATCTTCGCCAACCTCACGGTGCGGGAGAATCTCGTCGCCACCGCGCGCGGCGGCGCGGCCGGCTGGACCTTGGCGCGCATCTACGAGCTGTTCCCGTCATTGGCGCAGCGCGCCGGCAATATGGGCAACCAGCTCTCCGGCGGCGAGCAGCAGATGCTGGCGATCGGCCGCGCGCTGATGACCAACCCGCGGCTTCTCATTCTCGACGAGGCCACCGAGGGCCTGGCGCCGCTGATCCGCGCGGAAATCTGGCGCTGCCTTGCAAGGCTCAAGCGCGAAGGCCTGTCGCTGCTGGTGATCGACAAGAACATCGGCGCGCTGACCCAGGTTGCCGACCGCCACGTGGTGATCGAGCGCGGCCGCGTGGTGTGGACCGGCACGTCGGACGAGCTGCGCCGGCAGCCGGACATTCAGCACCGGTATCTCGGCGTCTAAATCTGTCCCTATTCCGCCGGCTGCAGCGCCGGTGCGTCGCCATCGCGTCGCGCGCCGCCCAGCCGGCGATGCAGCCGGTCGAGCAGCAGGTAGATCACCGGCGTGGTGTAGAGCGTCAGCGCCTGCGAGACCAGGAGCCCGCCGATGATGGTGATGCCGAGCGGGCGGCGCATCTCGGTGCCGGGCCCGGTCGCGAGCACCAGCGGCAGCGCGCCGAGCATCGCGGCCATCGTCGTCATCAGGATCGGCCGGAAGCGTGCCATGCAGGCCTGGTGGATTGCACGCACCGGCGGCAGGCCCTGTCGCCGCTCGGCCTCCAGCGCGAAATCGACCAGCATGATGCCATTCTTCTTCACGATGCCGATCAGCAGGATGATGCCGATGAAGGCGATCACGGTGAGATCGGTGTTGAACAGCCGCAGCGCGATCAGCGCGCCGAGCGCGGCCGACGGCAAGGTGGAGATGATGGTCAGCGGGTGCGCCAGGCTCTCGTAGAGCACGCCGAGCACGATATAGACCGCGAACAGGGCGGCAAGCATCAAGAGTGGCTGCGCGCCGACCGTGCTCCGGAAAGCCTGGATGTCGCCGGCAAAATCGGCGTGCAGGGTCTCGGGCAGGTGCAGTTCCGCCACCGCCTGCGTGATCGCCGCGGTGACCGTCTCGATCTCGGCGCCGGGCGCCAGATTGTAGGTAATCGTCACCGAGGGAAATTGGCCCTGGTGGTTGACGACGAGCGGCGCGATGCCGCGCTCGATTCGTGCCACGGCGGCAAGCGGCACCTGCGTACCGTTCGCGCCGGCGACATAGATTTCCTTGAGATTGTTCGGGTCGCGCAGGTAGCTCTTGTCCGCCTCGAGGATCACTCGGTACTGATTGCGCGCGCTGTAGATGGTCGAGACCTGCCGCTGCGAGAACAGGTTGTTGAGGGCGTTGTCGATATCCTGGATCTGCACGCCAAGGCGGGCCGCCGCCTTGCGGTCGATCACCACGTCCGCCTGCAGGCCGCCCTGGTCGCGGTCGGTGGTGACGTCCACCACGCCGTCGATAGCCTTGATGCGGTCCTGCACGCGCGGCACCCAGGCATTGAGCGTGTCGATGTCTGGGCTCCACAGCGTGAACTGGTATTGCGAGTCGCTCTGCCGGCCGCCGACCCGTAGATCTTGCGCCGCGACGAGGAAGACACGGATGCCGGGAATGGCGCTGAGCTTGTTGCGCAGCCGCGCGATGACCTGCTGCGTCGAGACGCCGCCGCGCTCTTCGAGCGGCTTGAGGCTGATGAACAGGCGGCCGCGGTTGACCGAGGCGCTGAAGCCCGAGGCGCCGACCGAGGAGCCGAGCCCGGCGACCGCGGGATCGGCCAGCACGACGTCCATCGCCTGCTGTTGCAGCTTGGTCATGGCCTCGTAGGAAATATCGGTCGAGGCCTGCGTGCCGCCGAACAGCAGTCCGGTATCTTCCTGCGGAAAATAGCCCTTCGGTGTCTTGACGTAGAGCGCGGCCGTGAGCGCGATGGTCGCGACGAACACGACGAGCGTGAGCGCGCCGTGCTCCAGCACGCGGTCGAGGGTGCGGCTGTAGAACGCGATCATGCGGGACAATACGCCTTCCACCAGCCGGTCGAACCAGGTCGCATCCGGGCTCGGCGGCGTCCGCACGAAATAGGCGCAGATCATCGGCGTCACCGTCAGCGATACCGCGGTCGACACGGCGATGGCGAAGGCGAGTGTCACGGAAAATTCGCGGAACAGGCGGCCGACGATGCCGCCCATGAACAGCAGCGGAATGAAGGCGGCAATCAGCGACACGCTGATCGATATAACGGTGAAGCCGATCTGGCGCGCTCCCTTGAAGGCGGCCCGCAGCGGCGAATAGCCGGCCTCGAGATTGCGGAACACGTTCTCGATCATCACGATGGCGTCGTCGACCACGAAGCCGACGCTGACCACGAGCGCCATCAGCGACAAGTTATCGATCGAGAAGCCGGCGACCCACATCAGCGCGCAGGTGCCGGCAAGCGACAGCGGCACCGTGACGCCGGCGGCGATAGTCGCGGCCGGCCGCCGCAGAAACACGAACACCACCAGCATGACCAGCAGGATCGTCGCAGCCAGCGTGAGCTGCATGTCGAGCACGCTGGCACGGATCGTCTGGGTGCGGTCGGCAAGCACCGAAATGTCGAGTCCTGCCGGAACCCACTGCCGCAATTCCGGCAACAGGTCAAAGATACGATCGACCGTCTCGATCACGTTGGCGTCGGCTTGCTTGGTGACGATCAGCAGGACCGATGGATCGCGGTTGTACCATCCGGCCGAACGGCTGTTGCGCACGCTGGCGCGGATGTCGGCGATGTCGGACAGCCGGATGACCGTGCCGTTGACGGTCTTGACGACAATGGGATTGTAGTCGGCGGGGTCGCGCAGCTGGTCGTTGATGCCGATCGATGTGCCGCGATGCGGGCCGTCGAACGAGCCGAGCGCGCCGACGCTATTGGAATTGGCGATGGCGGTGCGCACCGCCTCGGTGCTGAGGTTCATTGCCGCGAGCCGCGCCGGATCGATGCGGACGCGAATCGCCGGCTGCTCAGATCCCGCGACCGCCACCTCGGCGACACCCTCGACCTGCGACAGCCGCTGCGCAATCACGCTGTCGGCGGCGTCGTAGATTGCGCTCGGCGCAATGGTTTTCGAGGTGAGCGCGAAGATCAGGATCGGCGAGGCGGCCGGGTTCGACTTACGGAAAGTTGGCAGCGTCGGCATGTCGCTCGGCAGGTCGCTGAGCGCGGCATTGAGCGCGGCCTGCACGTCCCGCGCCGCCCCCTCGATGCTGCGGGAGAGATCGAACTGCACAGTGATGTTGGTCGTGCCAAGCGAACTGACCGAGGTCAGCTCGGACACGCCGGAAATCTCGCCGATCCGTCGCTCCAGCGGAGCCGCGACTGTTGCCGCCATCGTTGCGGGATCGGCGCCCGGCCGGCTGGCGCTGATGCGGATGGTCGGGAAGTCCACGCTCGGCACACTTGCGACCGGCAGGAAATTGTAGGCCACCGCGCCGGTCAGAAACAGGCCGATGGCCAACAGCGTGGTGCCGATCGGCCGGCGGATGAATGGCGCGGAGAAGTTCATGGCCGCTACTCCGCCGGGTGCGCGCGGTAGCCGGTATCCGGCGTCAGCCGCGCGCGCAGCCGCTCCATGTAGAGGTAGATCACCGGCGTCGTGTAGAGCGTCAGCAACTGGCTCAGCAGCAAGCCGCCGATGATGGTGACGCCGAGCGGATTGCGCAGCTCCGAGCCGGTGCCGCTTTCGAGCGCAAGCGGCAACGCGCCGAACAGCGCGGCGAGAGTCGTCATCATGATCGGCCGGAAGCGCAGCAGGGCCGCCTTGACGATCGAATCACGTGGCGACAGGCCTTCTTCGCGCTCGGCGTCGAGCGCAAAGTCGATCATCATGATTGCGTTCTTCTTCACGATGCCCATCAGCAGCACGATGCCGATCAACGCGATCACCGACAGGTCGTAGCCGAACAGCATCAGCGCGAGCAGCGCGCCGACGCCGGCCGACGGCAGCGTCGACAGGATGGTCAATGGGTGAATGAAACTTTCGTA
>CAZNTY010000577.1:0-12356 GCA_964576085.1 uncultured Undibacter sp.
CGCCCCAACAGCCCGATGCCGAACACCTTGACGAAGGTCGCGAATGCGACCGCGGCCGTCAGCGCAAGCCCCGCGCCGGCGATCGCCATGACCAGGCGATCGGCCAGCGAGCTCAGGTGAAACCCTTGAAAAACCGTTTGAAATACGAACCATTCGCTGACGAATCCGGCCTGCGGCGGCATGGCGGCGAGGCTCATCGCAGCGAACAGCGCACCGACGCCGAACGCCCAATGGCCGCGCCGCAAGAGATCGGTATGGGCGATCAGATAATTGCCGGAGGCGCGATAGACGCTGTCGGCCGTCAGGAACAGCCCCCCTTTGGCGAGCGCGTGGCCTGCGATGTGCAGAAGACCGATCACCCAGGCAAGGCTGGCGAGATCGGCGTGGCCGTCGGCGCGAAACATCATGGATGCGCCGAGCATGGTCACGGCGATCGACGCATTCTCTGCCGAGGAGAAGCTCAGCAGCCCCCGCCAGTCTTCCTCCTGGAACGCATACAAGGCGGTGAGGATGGCGCTGACCACGCCGACGGCGACGACGATGATCCCCACGGCCGACAAGACGCCGACGGCGGACGCCGGAAGCCATTGCAACAGGCCGCGGCTCAGTCCGAAGAACGCGGCATTCATCACCACCCCGGACATGAAGGCGCCGGTCGCGCCGCTGCCGGCACCATAAGCGTTGGGAAACCATTCGAAGAACGGCAACAGGCCGAGCTTGGCGCCAAAGCCAGCGAGGAAAAGAAGGCCGATCGCCAGGAGAAGCCACGGCGGCGCTGAACCGGTGTTCGCGACAAATCTGAAATCGAACGATCCTTCGGGAGAAGCAAGCAAAAGCACGGCCAGAAGCAGCGCGACGGCTCCGAACTCGAGCAGCCCAAGCATGAAGAGCACCGGCCGCCCGGCGTCTGAGGCAAGCCGTTCGCTGAGCAGCATCACGGCGCCGCCGAAGCTCATCAGTTCCCACGCGATCAGGAACGCAGCACCATTCTGCAAGCCGAATACGCCGGTTGCGCCGATCAGGCTGGCGGCAGCGCCGAACACCCAGCCGGCCTGCCCCTGCGGCGACGGCGTCGCCAGGAGTCCGGCCAGGCACGCCGGCACAAGACCGAAACCCATCAGCCAGAGCGCCGGTGGCGAAAGTTGAAACGTGATGGTGTCGCCTGCAAGTCGCGTCGGCAGCAACACTGCGGCAAGACCGTCAGGCAGGCCGGTAACGGCCGCGGCAATGCCCAGCAGACAACCCACGCCGAGCAACACGCGCGCCAACAGCAACCCACGTCCGGCAAGCCCGAGCAGCGCCGCGATGATCCAGGCGAGCACTGCGATTGCGATCATTTCACTCGACAAGGTGGCCTCCCCTTGCCCGCTGCGGCATCCGGCCAAGGAACATCAGCAGGGCCTGCATGATCGCCGCCGGATTCGGCGGACATCCTGGGAGATAGACGTCGACAGGGAGCACGCCTTCGAGACCGTGACCCGATGCGTAGCCGCCTTCGGCAATGCCACCCGACACGGCGCAGGTGCCGACCGCCATCACCCAGCGAGGCTCCGGCATGGCCTCGTAAGTCGCCTGCAAAGGCTCACGCATCGCGTAAGTCACAGGCCCCGTCACCAGCAGCAGATCGGCAAAGCGGGGCGATGCCGTGAAGAAAATGCCCAACCGGTGCAGGTTGTAGAAAGGATTGTTGAGCGCCTGCAGCTCGGATTCGCATCCGTTGCAGGAGCCGGCATCGACGTGCCGGATGTGCAGGCTGCGACGGAACGCGGACGTGGACAGAGCGGCATCCTGGGCCGGCGCGGGATGCTCGCGCCAGACGAGATCGTCGCGGCGACGCACGCCGAAAGCCCAGTCCGCCGAAGGCGTCATCGCGCCGGTCGGACAGTCCTCGGTGCACAACTGGCAGACCACGCAGCGGCCGTAATCGACGTTCAGGCGGCCGCCATCCTGGCCCGGCGCGCGCAATGTGATGGCTTTGGTCGGACAGACCTCCGCGCAGGTCTCGCACCCTTCAGCGCATCTTTCCGGGTGATAACGAGGCATGCCAAGCAGACCGTTCTGCCCGTCATCACCGCCATGCAGCGGCCAGGACACCGTCTCGTTTCCGGTCGTCAGGCCCAGCAAGGTCCAAAGCGGCATCGTCGGCTCCTAGCGATCGCACCCGGCCATCGTCAGCCCGAAAGTGGCTTCGTTGATCGCGTAATCCATCATGTTGCTGCCATGCACGGTGAAGGGAAACGCACGCCAGTTCGAAAACGACGGCGACTTGATCTTCACTCGCGACAGCTTACCCTCGGCGTCGAAATGCACGGCGTAGAACAGCGTGCCGCGCGGCGACTCGCTCCAGCCCAGCCCTTCCGAGTTCGGCCCGACGCTACAGTCCGCGCGGACCGGCCCATCGGGCAGCATCAACAGCACGCGCTGGATGAGTGCGATGCTGTTGTGAACCTCGGCAATACGCACCTGCTGACGTGCGTGTCCATCTCCGCCTTTGCGGACCGCGACCTCGACGGGAAGCTTGTCGTAAGCGGCATAAGGATGATCACGTCGCAGATCGCGATCGAGACCGGACGCGCGCTGCACCGGCCCCGTCGCCCCCTGGTCGAGAGCGACCTGCGGGTCGAGTAGACCGGTCGTGATCAGACGGTCGAGATGACTGTCAGTGCTTTCGAGATGGCGCGCATAGACCGCATAGCGTTCGCGCAGCGCCTCAAGTTCGTCCGCCAGCCAGTCGATCGACATGAGGTCGCGGCGCAGGCCGCCGACCGTCAGCATGCTGCGCAGGAACCGGCTCCCGGTCAGCCGCGCGTTGAATTGTTTGATGCGCTCTTCAAGAAGCTTGCCTTCCGCCTCGGCGACTTTGAGCGAGGTAGTATGCGCGAGGTGGCCGAGATAATGCAGGTGATTGTAGAGCCGTTCCAGCTCTGCCAGCAGGACACGAAGAAACAGGGCGCGAGGCGGCACCACGCAGCCTGACGCGGCTTCCACCGCCTGGCAGAAGGCGAGCGCGTGCGCGACGCTGCCGACACCGGAAACTCGCTCCGCGGTGACAACAGCGCGTTCCGCCGTCAAGCCCTCGAAGCGTTTTTCCATGCCGCGGTGCTTGAAAAAGAGCTGCGGCTGGTAAAAGAGGATCGCCTCGCCGATGTAGAAGAACAGGAATTCCGCAGACTCTAGCACGTCGGCCCGGACCGGGCCGAAAGGCAGCAGCTGCACGTCGCGGTGAGCACCGGCCACTTCAGGCAACGGGCGCTGCCGCGTTTTCAGGCCGAGGGTCTGTCCCGACGGATAATCTGGAGAAAACGGCGGCGTCGGAGTTTCGACGCCCTCGTGAAGCACGAGCCGATGCGTATCCGGAGCACCCGTAAACTCAACGCCGAAGAGATCCGAGATTTCACGTTCGTACCAGCTCAACAACGGCCATATGTTCGCAAGGCTTGGAATTGGGCCTTCGACCGGGCACCGCCAGATGTCGAACGGCAGGTTCGCTCCCTTGCCCGACAGATACCGAAGCTCGAGCCGCCCTGGCCGCGGATACCAGGCATAGGCCATCTGCATCCGCCCGCCGGCATTGAGTACGTCCCTTGCCGCGCCGGGGAGATCGGCCGGCTTCATCAGCAGGGCGTTCTGCGGGGCCGCCAAGGTGTTCATGGCTTAGCCCCTGATACCGTCGCAGCGATCGCCGTGAAATGATCCCAGAGCCCGCTGGGCCACCACACGCCGAACAGCAGAAGCGGCGCCAGCGCAAGCCACATCGGCGCGACGCACCATGCCGTCACCAGCCGTGGCCGGGCTGTGTCAGCCGGACCATGGTTGAAATACATGGCGCGGAAATGATTGAGGAAGCCGATGAAGATGACGATCAGCAGCACCAGCATGGCGAGCACCGCCCAGACATAGGATTGCTGCAATCCCGCGCGCAGGATCACCAGTTCGCTGAGGAACAGCCCGAATGGCGGCGCGCCAGTGATGGCTACCGCGCCCGCAAGCCACAACGCGCCCTGCACTGGAAATTTGTCGCCGACGCCGCGGATGGCGCCGATCTCCTTGGTGCCAAGGCTGCGCATCACGTTTCCGGCGCCGAAGAACATCAACGACTTGTTCAGCGAGTGGTTGAGCATGTGGTAGAGGGCGCCGGCGATGCCGAGCAGCCCGCCGAAGCCGAGCCCGAGCGCCACCACGCCCATGTGCTCGATGCTGGAATAGGCCATCAGCCGCTTGATGCCGGTCTGGCGCACGATGAACAGCGCGCCGATCAGAAGAGAAAACACGCCAAAGGCGACCAGCGTGGTGCGAGCTAGGTTTCCGACCCCGGCAGCATCCGCAACCGTCAGGTAACGGAAGATGCCAAGCATTGCGCCGTTGAGCAGCGCACCCGACAGCATCGCCGAAATCGGCGCCGGGCTTTCGCTGTGAGCGTCCGGCAACCAAGTATGCATTGGCGCGAGGCCGACCTTGGTACCATATCCGACGAGCACGAGAAGAAACGACAGCGTGGCGAGCGGCGCATTCATCTTCGGCGCCGCCTCGCGCAGTGCGTCCCAGGTCATGTCATAGGTCGGCCCCAGAACCAAACTGCCGGCCCAGTAGAACAGCACCGTGCCTAGCAGCGCGAGGCTGATGCCGGCCGACACGACGATGATGTATTTCCAGGCCGCCTCGATGCTCTCTGCAACCCGCTCGAACCCGACCAGGAAGGTGCTCACCAGCGTCGTCAGCTCAATGGCGATCCAATAGAGGCCGGCGTTGTTCATCACCGTGCTCAGCAGGATGGTGAGCGCGAACCCGGCGAACAGCGCGTAGAAGCTCCACAGCTTGTCGTCCTCGTCGAGCAGGCGCATGTAGCCGACCGAGTAGATCGAGGCCAGGAGATAGACGATGGCCGAACAGAGCAGCACCCATGAGCCGGGCATATCCAGGACGACGTAGTCGCCCCAGTAATGGTATGGCCCGAAGGCGCTGAGGACGGCGAGCGGCACGGCGCAGGCGAAGCAGATCACGCTTGCGACCAAGTTGAGCAGCTCAACGAGCCGCGGCGCACGAATGATGATGCACGCCAGTGCGGCGAGCGCCGTTGCCACCATCATCACGAGAAGGATAGCGCCGGTCATGATCACCCCACCAGCCGCTTAAGTTCGAGGCTGCTCGTGCTGCCGACATGAGCCACGAGGTACTGAACCAGGACGCCGAAGCACGCCACCACGATGAGGAGGTCGAACAGGATGACGATCTCGATCAGCATCGGCATGCCTGGCACGAGAATCTGCGCGCCGAGAAAGATGCCGTTCTCCAACACCAGGAGGCCGAGGATCTGACTCAGCGCCTCATGCCGGACCGCGAGCATCAGAAAGCCGATCAGCTTCATGGACAGCATGACGGTGAGTGCGAGCACCGCCACCGTGCCGGCAAGGCCCAGCGAACTGCCGACCTTGTAGGCGACCGTGAGCGCGAAAATCACGCAGAACGCGCCGACCACCAGCGCCGAGCTCGGCTGCAGGATCTCGTGGATCTCGCGCGCCACGTTGAGCCGCCGGATGATCCGCCACACCAGGTACGGCAGGAACAACCCACGAAACAGTGCCGTCAGGATCGCGATCAGATAGAGTTCAGGATAGCCGCCGTAGTAGCCGACGGTGGCCGACAAGGCCGCGATCATCCAGGATTCGGCCGCGAAGGCGTAAAGATAGTTGTTGAGCCAGCGCGAGCCGAGCATGACGAAGGCCAGCACCAGGCTTGCGATCGCCATCAGGCTGAAGACCGAGGATGCGAGAGGGTCGAGATGGGCGGCCAGCATGGTCAGCTCAACTGAGTTCCGACAATCGCCAGCACAGCGAAGACGAACGAGGCGGCGAGCAATTCCTGATAGCGATAGAAGCGAAGCCGTGACTGCGCGGTCTCGGTGAATACGACAGCAATCGCGACGACGAGAAACTTGAGGGCGAGCGCGGCGATGGAGCCGAGGATTCCGAACGCCACGCCTTTCTGCGACAGGCCCCAGGGCAGCAGCAGCACGTTGCTGAAGATGGTGTAGAGGATGAATTGCTTCATCATCGAGGACCACTTCAGGAGTGCGAGAAGCGGGCCCGAATATTCGAGGATGCGCGCCTCTTCGATCATGTAGACTTCGATATGCGTGCTCGAATGGATCGGAATGCGGTCGGTCTCGACCAGCAGAAGCGCGAAGAACGCCGTGATCAGGAACAGGTGCGCCGGACTCCAATAGACCGAAGGGCTGGCGACCAGCAGGTGGTTGACGACAAACGGCAGCATCGACTTCGCCAGCAGCGTAATGCCGACGAACACCAGGATCAGGGCCGGCTCGGCCAAGATGCCGAGCATCACGGCGCGACTCGAGCCGATGCCGCCGTAGGCGCTGCCGCTGTCGAGGCCAGCCAGCACGATCATGAACGAGCCGAGGGTGAGGATCAGTCCGCCGCCCAGGATGTCGCCCATGTCGGACAGCGGCAGCGGAAAATCAGTCAGCACTGGAATCAGGATCGGCACCGTCAGCATCGCGGTGAAGGCGACGAACGGCGCGATCCAGTAAATCCAGGATGCCGTTTGCGGCACCACGATCTGCTTGTGAAACAGCTTCCAGAGATCGCGGTACGGCTGAAAAATTCCCGGTCCCTGAGCCTGCTGCACGCGCTCCTCGAACTGGAGGATCACGCCTTGCAGCAAAGGCGCGGCGAGCAGCACCGTGAGGACCTGGCAGATCTGCAGGATGATGTCGCGCAGCATCATGGGCCGCCCCGCGCCGCTATCACGAGGCACGCCGGAGGCGCACACGACAGACTGTCGATCTGAACGGTCTGGCTCATTCGACTCCCTTTCTCCGCAACGGAGAGAAAGGAGTCATCAGCCCTGAGGGCGGTTAAAGGCGGAACCCCATCGCCTGCGTCGGCAAATCAACGCGCATCGATTATGTTTGTTTCCGTCTCCCTGTCAAGAATTGGAATTTCGGAAAGCGTCATTTCGGCCGCAAGCTGCGCGAGGTGCGCACGAAGAACCGCCAGCCGCTCTTTGGCCTTCTCCGCGGTGCCGATCGCATCTTGCGCCTCTGCCGTCTGCATCCGACGCTGCTCGAGCGCCCCGGCCAATGCACTGCGGGTCATTTCGATGCTGTCGTCGAGCGCCTGATCGAGCCTGGCCTGAAACGTCCGAAAGGCGTCCTCGACGTTCTGGCGTGTTGCCCAGCGCAGGTTTTCGACGTTGCGCGTCACGATCCGGTCTGCTTCTTCGACAAGCGTCTTGCGGACGCGCGAGCGGCGGATCGAATGAGGCACGAACTGCCGAAGAAATTCACCCGACGTCGCACTGAGCGTCAGGGCCTGTCCGGTCTCGACCCAATAGGGTTCGTGCCTCAGAGTGACGGTTTCGATTTCCGGCAACGGCTGGAAGCGCGCATCGAGCAGTTTACTGGCCGTCCGGCGAATCAGCAGCGACAAGTCTTTGAATTTCCGTATATGTTCGGCAAAAATATCACCCAGTTTGCTTTCGATGTCGGCGTTGAACTGCTCGCGCTCCGCCTCGAACAATGGCGGGATATGGACCGCGATCGCCTGCCGCAACATCGATATGTCCGCTTCCCGCTTCGTCAATGTCTCGACTTCCGCGCTCAGCGCGGCGAATGCCCTTGTCCGCAGCTCGCCGGCATGGTCCTCGATCTCGTCGAGCAACCGCCTGTGATCACCCTCCAGGAGATCCATCGTGGCCTGATGCTGTGAACGAAACTGCTGGGCGGCCCGGGAAAATGTTTCGATGCATCGGTCCAATTTATCGAGTGGCAGGCGCATGGCCTGCACTTGCAGCTCCTGCGCGAGCCGCAATTCGTCCAGAACAACAAGTGCTTTCTTCGCGACGGCGTTCCTCAGGATGCCCTGCTTCTCGCGCGCCAGGACATCCAGGAGATAGCGTTCAAGCTCGGGACATCCGGTCGATGCAAATGTCGCAACATCGCCGGCAAGACGTGCGCGAAGTGCTTTGCGGGCCGAGACGCAGAAGATTGGCACGTCGGACTTGAGACCGCCCCGTTCGGCAAGCGTGCGGCGAAGAAACGCCAGCGCCTTGTCTAGCTCGTCTGGCTCGATCACGTCGACCTTGTTCAGGACAATAACAACCCGTGCTACAGCGGCCTGGACGCGAACAAGAAAGGCTATCTCCACTTCGGTGATCGGCGGGTCCGGCGAGACCACAAACAAGGCCGCGTCGCAGGCCGGCAGAAAGTCCTCGGTCATCTTGGTGTTATGGCGAAACGTCGAACCGATCCCGGGCGTGTCGATGAGCAGTATCCCATGATCGAGGATCGAGGCCGGAAGCTGCGCCTCGATGCGCTCCAGGCCCAATCTGTTGTTTGGATTTGCTTCTTCCGTCACGCGCAACGACAACTCCCGCGCCAATGCGGCAACGTCAGGAAGGACCGTTTCCTTCTCCTCCCCAGAAAGAAACCGCTCGCGGATGATAGGTTGGCGTCCCGCCGCTAGGACTGTCGGAATGGCCGTCAGCGGGGTGACGGCAGCCGGCAGAATGTCGGCGCCCATCAAGGCGTTCAACAGTGTGCTCTTGCCGCGCTTGAACTGACCAAGCGCCGCGAGATGAAGACGCTCGCGTTGGAAGCGGTCGCGCAGCTCGCCGATGACCGCAAGCTGGCGTTTCTGGAGCGTGGTCGGCGCCCCGATTGCGCTTTCAATCCCGGCCAACAGCTCGTTCAGCGGATCGCTTGCCTGACCGTCAGTCTGCACGCGCGTTTCTCCGCGGCCAACATCGCCGGACGAAACCCTTCAGCTTCAGTCCGGAATCAATGAAAGAGATCACGGTGGAAGTGCAGAAATCGGCCTCTGATTGAGGGGCGTTTCCTCCGCAAAGACACGAGCCAGGGGAATTCGCTCGCGCCCGAGGCTTCTTGGGGCTTTGAAGAAAAAGCCCAACAAAAACCCGTCAACCGGCGGGCCTTCGATATGCACTCCCACCGCGATCAGTCGCAGTAGGAGTCATTAGCCTTGGAGCGGCGGTTAAAGGGAGACTCCATTCCCGTTTCTCTCCTAGCATGGCCCGAACCATTTCACCACGTTGGTGTTGGATGACTGTCATGCAGTTTTCTGTATTCCGAGAAAACGCGAGCCGTCCGGTTTATATTTCTATTTGAACATCTCAGTGGGGATGGGGTTCCCCGGTAACCGCCGCAAGGCTGATGACTCCTGACCGCGTTCGACGCGGGGAGACGATCATCGGCAGTCTCCTTCCGCGGCGGCGGAATGACTCCGCCGTTCACCGATCATTGCCGACGTTCACGATCCATGCGCGCACCTGGCCGCGTGGAGACTCACGGGAGGATTTATGGATTCTCTGATTCATTCATTGGAGGCTCTCGAGATCCTGGATTCGAGAGGATTCCCGACCCTGCGTGTCACGGTCACGCTTGATAACGGTGAGTGCGGCACGGCTTCGGCGCCGTCAGGTGCTTCGACCGGACGATACGAGGTCGGAGAATTGCGGGACGATGACCCGGAACGCTATCTCGGCAAAGGAGTGTCCCGGGCCGCTGAATCGGTCCGAGAGGCCGTCAATCAAACGCTTAGGGGTTTGACAGTCTATGACCAACCGAGGATCGACCGCACGCTTATGGAATTTTATGGTCCTCATAACGACATTGGGCTCGGCTCGAACGTGATGTGTGCGGTGTCAATGGCGGTCGCCCGCGCCGCCGCAGCCTCCGCGGGGCTTCCGCTTTATCGCTATCTTGGCGGCCCTTGCGCGCGGCAGCTCCCGGTCCCGATGATGAATATCATCAACGGCGGAAAGCACGCGGACAATTCGCTCGATTTTCAAGAATTCATGATCGTCCCTCATGGGGCGTCGAGTTTTTCCGAGGCCCTGCGGTATGGCGCTGAAACCTTCCACGCCTTGAAGGCGATCCTGCGCCAGAATGGCCATTCGACCGCAGTTGGCGACGAAGGCGGCTTTGCTCCCAACCTGGCCAGCAATGAGCAAGCCTGCGAAATGATCATGCAGGCGATCACAACCGCGGGTCTGAAGCCCGGGACCGACATTGCCCTGGCGCTCGATCCGGCGGCGAGTTCGTTCTTTAGCGATAACCGCTACGTCCTGCAACGAAGCGGTGCCGGCATGATGTCGACGGTCGATTTGGAGAGCTATTACAAGCGCCTGATCGAGACGTTTCCAATCGTCTCGATCGAAGATGGATTTGCGGAGGACGACTGGGACGGCTTTAGTCTTCAGATGAAGGAGTTGGGCGACCAGGTGCAGATCGTCGGCGATGATCTTTACACCACGGATGCCGGCCGTATCCGCCGAGGAGTTGCGCTACAGGCTACCAATGCGGTGCTCATCAAGATCAATCAGATCGGGACGCTCACGGGCACTATCAGGGCCATCGAAACCTGCCGGGAGGCCGGCCAGCGCTACATCGTCTCGCATCGCTCCGGAGAAACAGAAGATACGTTCATCGCCGACTTTACCGTTGCCATGGGCGGCGGACAGATCAAGACCGGCTCGCTATCGCGCAGCGAGCGCATCGCGAAATATAACCGGTTGTTGGAAATCCAGGAGGAGCTGGGTGAAAGTGCCGAATACCGCAGTCCCTTTGCACAGTATCGAACGCAACAGGAGGACCCCGGCCGTTCGTTCGACCTCGGCTCCGCGACTGCGAGCGGGTCGGCGCTCGTTCATCAGCGGGCGGCCAATCGACAGCGCGAGGATGAGCTCAACCCACGACGTTGAGCTTCACGCCAATAAACGACAAGGCGACACCCCCTATCATGAGCGCCAGCGCCCAGATGGCGGGAGAGCCGAAGAAGCTCCGAGCCAGCGCGGCGCCCAGAACGCCCAACAGCGTGATCGTCACACCGATTCCGATCATGGGTGAGCCCGGCAAAGCCAGGCTCAGAAGCAAGGGGATCGCCGACCCGATCAAACCGCAGAATGACGCGATCATTGCGGCAGCGAACGATTCCCGGAGAACCTGCTGCCCGAGCCGGGTGGTCGCCAGACGCCCATGCGACAACAGATTCAACTCGCGCTCCGCATGAATGAGCTCGGCCCGGAGTTCCGCATAGTGGGCGACAAAAAAGACAAACAAAGTCGTGCCGGCGGTCGCGACGCCGACCTTGATAACGAGCGAGAGAGAACCCCCTCCCCGCTCGAGGAGCTTTCCGGCCGCGAGAGTGAGGGCATTCAGAATACCATCGATAAGACCCGCGACCACGTCCAGCCTATGGCGCGGCGACAACAGCCAATCGATGACTTTCATCGGAATCGTTTGACGGGCTCGATGATGTGATCGCCGACGGCGATCTGCTCGAGCCCGTGAACGACTGCCCCGGTGTGCTCGATCGCGTTGACGATTTCCTGGTAGTTCAGATTATCGCCTTCGACGGTGAGGTTCATGTCGAGTGTCTCGGTATCAACGTCTCCGACCGCAATATTGAATGCCTCGACCCCGCTGCATCCACTAACGGCTTCGGCAATATCCAGGAGCGATGGACGGGTCAAAGCCTTGTCGACGTCGAACAGGAGCCGCCGGATGTTCATGATCGTCCCGCCAGTCTCTCCCCTACGCTACCGGACGGAATCCGGCACGATTCGCACAGCACCGCGGGAGGCGCTTGTCGCCAGCATGGCGTAGGCGCGCAGCGCGGTTGAGACATGGCGCTGGCGGTTTCGCGGCCGCCATGCGTCGGCACCACGAGCTTCCATGGCTGCACGCCGGCGACGCAAGTCCTCGTCGGAAATGTCGATCCGGATCGATCGCTGCGGGATATCAATCTCAATGGTATCGCCCTCCTCGACCAGCGCGATAGTGCCGCCTTCGGCGGCTTCCGGCGAGACGTGGCCGATCGACAGTCCGCTGGTCCCACCGGAAAAGCGGCCATCGGTCAAAAGCGCGCACGCCTTCCCCAAGCCTTTCGATTTCAAATAGCTCGTCGGGTAGAGCATCTCCTGCATGCCCGGTCCGCCGCGCGGCCCTTCGTAGCGGATCACAACGACGTCGCCCGGCTTGATCCTATCGCCCAGAATGGCTTCGACCGCCGCGTCCTGGCTCTCGAACACGCGCGCCTTGCCGGTGAAGGTCATCAGCGCGGCGTCGACGCCGGCGGTTTTCACGATGCATCCATCCTCGGCGAGGTTGCCGTAGAGGACCGCCAGGCCGCCGTCCTTGCTGAAGGCATGCGCGACATCGCGGATGACGCCCGTCTCGCGATCGAGATCGAGCTCCTCGAAGCGACGGTCCTGACTGAACGCCACCGTGGTCGGAACCCCGCCGGGCGCGGCGCGATAGAAGGACCGGACCTGCTCGCTGCGGCTGCGTTGGACATCCCATTGCGAGAGGGCGTTCG
>CAZNTY010000578.1:0-6419 GCA_964576085.1 uncultured Undibacter sp.
ACTCGTCGATGATGACGACCTCGCCGTTCCGCACGATGTAGTCCTTGTCGCGCTGGAACAAGGTGTGTGCGCGCAGCGCCTGGTTGACGTGATGAACCACCGAGACGTTCTCGGCATCGTAGAGCGAGCCGGTCTTCAGCAGACCGGCATCGCGCAGCATCGTCTCCATCTTCTCCATGCCGGCCTCGGTCATGGTGACGGTGCGCTGCTTCTCGTCGACCTCGTAGTCGCTCTTGTCGAGCCGCGGGATATAGCGGTCGATGGTGTTGTAGAACTCGGAGCGGTCGTCGAGCGGGCCGGAGATGATGAGCGGGGTGCGCGCCTCGTCGATCAGGATCGAGTCGACCTCGTCGACGATCGCATAGACATGGCCGCGCTGCACCATGTCCTCGACGCGATATTTCATGTTGTCGCGCAGGTAGTCGAAGCCGAGCTCGTTGTTGGTGCCGTAGGTGACGTCACAGCCATAGGCCTGCTTGCGCTCGGCGTCGTCGAGGCCGTGCACGATGACGCCGGTGGTGAGGCCGAGGAAACCGTAAATCTGCCCCATCCACTCGGCGTCGCGCCTGGCGAGATAGTCGTTGACGGTGACGACGTGGACGCCGCGCCCGGACAGCGCGTTGAGATAAACGGGCAATGTCGCGACCAGCGTCTTGCCTTCGCCGGTCTTCATCTCGGCGATCCGGCCTTCATGCAGGATCATGCCGCCGATCAACTGCACGTCGAAATGGCGCTGGCCGAGCGTGCGCCTGGCGGCTTCGCGCACGGTGGCGAAGGCATCGACCAGCACGTGGTCGAGCGAGGCGCCGTCGGCGACCCGCTTCTTGAGTTCCGCGGTGCGGGCGCGCAACTCATCGTCGGACAGCGCCTGGATCTGCGGCTCCAGCGCGTTGATGGCCGCCACCCGCGGCTGATAGCTGCGGACCCGGCGGTCGTTGGCGGAACCGAAAATCTTGCGGGCGACGGCGCCGATCATTCGTTGTCCTTAAGCCCTGCCGGCAGCCGGCCGAGATGTCTCATCAAGCGCTCTGGAAATACGCCGCTTTTCGGGCAAAACCGATGCGCCAGCAGGCGCGGTGAACCTTCGGCAGACATAGGTGTGGGTCAGTTTCTTGTCAATTAGAGGCTTTTCTGCTCACGCGGACGTTAATTCCCGGTCATTTTCTGCCATTGCAAAGCCACATCCATTGGGCGAATAGTCCGCCGCCGTCCGGCGCACCGGACCTCAAGCTGAAGCCGCTCACGCGCTTCGAAGGATCGTTCCATGTCATTCCGTAATTTCACCGGCCTGCCGTCGTCACGACGGACCGGCGTCATCGCCGCCGCGCTGCTGTTTGCCGCAGCCACGTTCACCGCGCAGGGTGCCAGAAGCGCCGAAACGGATCCGCTGGTGGCGAAGGTCAACGGCGTCGAGATCCACCAGAGCGACCTCGACATCATCGAAGGCGAAGCCGGCCAGATTCCTCCGATGAGCGCCGACGCCAAGAAGGACTACCTCGTCGCCTTCATGACCGACGTGATCCTGGTGTCGAAGGCGGCGCAGGACCAGAAGATGGGCGACACGCCCGAGTTCGCGAAGAAGCTCGAGTTCAACCGCAACAAGCTGCTGATGGCGGCGCTGCTGGACAAGACCGGCAAGGACGCGCTGACCGACGAGGCGATGCACAAGGTCTATGACGAGGCCGTCAAGCAGATGCCGCCGGAGGAAGAAGTGCACGCGCGGCACATCCTGATCCGCGCCGCCGCCGGCGACGACAAGGCGGGCAAGGCGGCCGAGGACAAGATCAAGGCGGCGATCGTGCGGCTCAACAAGGGCGAGGACTTCGCCAAGGTCGCAAGCGAGATCACCGAGGACCCCTCCGGCAAGGCCAATGGCGGCGACCTCGGTTTCTTCACCAAGGAGCAGATGGTGCCGGAATTTTCCGACGTCGCCTTCAGCCTCGACAAGGGCAAGATCTCCGGGCCGGTGAAGACCCAGTTCGGCTGGCATGTCATCAAGGTCGAGGACAAGCGCACCAAGCCGGCGCCGACCTATGACGAGGTGAAGCCGCAGCTCGAGGCTTTCGTCACCCGCAAGGCGCAGGCCGAGCTGGTGACCAAGCTGCGCGAAACGGCCAAGGTGGAGAAGTTCTACAAGGTCGAGACGCCGGCCGACGACAAGCCCGACGAGCCGAAGAAGTAAAATCGATCGGTTACATCCAGAACATACGTCATGGCCGGGCAAGGATAGTCCTTGTTCCGGCCATTGCTTTTCGTATTGTCCATAGTCACCGAGCTTTCTCCGCACCGTCACCCTGAGGTGCGAGCGAAGCGAGCCTCGAAGGGCGACGGTGCGGCCGTCATCCTTCGAGGCTCGGCGCAGCCGCGCCTCGCACCTCAGGATGACGGTGAAAGGTCCTGCCCGATGGTGACAACAGTTTCCCCCCTCGCCCCAACCAACGTGCCCGACATGCCGGCGATCGACGGCGTGCGGCTCGCGACCGCCGAAGCCGGCATCAAATATGCCGGACGGACCGACGTGCTGCTCGCCGTGCTCGAGCCGGGCACCGCCGTCGCCGGCGTGTTCACGCGCTCGAAATGTCCGTCAGCGCCGGTCGAGTGGTGCCGCGCGCGGGTGAAGGCGGGAAAAGCGCGCGCGCTCGTCGTCAATTCCGGCAACGCCAACGCCTTCACCGGCAGGACCGGGCGCGAGGCGGCCGCCTTCACCGCGCGCATCGCGGCGAAGGCCGTCGGCTGCAGGCCGGACGAGGTCTTCCTGGCCTCGACCGTCGTGATCGGCGAGCCGCTCCGGGTGTCGGCGTTCGAGGGCGTGATGGACGGCATGGTGGCGAACGCCGAACCGGCCCGCTTCCTCGACGCGGCCAAAGCCATCATGACCACCGACACCTTCCCGAAGGTCGCGACCGCCAGCGCGAGGATCGGCAAGGCGCGCGTGACCATCAACGGCATCGCCAAGGGTGCCGGCATGATCGCGCCCGACATGGCGACCATGCTGTCGTTCGTCTTCACCGACGCGCCGATTGCCGCGTCGGCGCTGCAGAAGCTGCTGTCGGAAGGCGTCGCCGACACCTTCAACGCGGTGACGATCGACGGCGACACCTCAACGTCCGACACGCTGATGATGTTCGCGACCGGTCGGGCCAAAGGCGCACCGAAGATTTCGCGCGCCGCCGACCCGCGTCTCAAGGCGTTCCGCAAGGCGCTGCATCAGGTGCTGGCGAGCCTCGCCGAGCAGGTGGCGCGCGACGGCGAGGGCGCGCGCAAGCTGGTCGAGATCACGGTCGAAGGTGCCGTCTCGAACACATCGGCGCGGCGCATCGCGATGTCGATCGCCAATTCGCCGCTGGTGAAGACCGCGATCGCCGGCGAGGATGCCAACTGGGGCCGCGTGGTGATGGCGGTCGGCAAGGCGGGCGAGCCGGCCGACCGCGACAGGCTGTCGATCTGGTTCGGCGGCATCCGGGTCGCGCACAAGGGGGCGCGCGATCCAGGTTATGATGAAGGCCAAGTCAGCGCGATAATGAAAAAGCCGGAGATCGCCCTGAAAGTCGCGCTGGGTCTGGGCAAGGGCCGTGACCGCGTGCTCACCTGCGACCTCACCAAGGAATATGTCGCGATCAATGGCGACTACCGCTCGTAAGCTTCGATTAACCGTCGGCCGCGTGTGCCGGACCATCGAGGTCTCGTTGAATCCCCCTTAACCAGGCTTGCCTAGCCTGAGAGCAAGACCGTGAGCCTCAAGACCGTTCTTGTCGCCGCCTGCGCGCTCATCGACGTCGATGGCCGCGTGCTGCTCGCCGAGCGTCCGGCCGGAAAGCCGATGGCCGGCTTGTGGGAGTTTCCGGGCGGCAAGGTCGAGCCAGGCGAGCGGCCGGAAGAGACGCTGATCCGTGAACTGAGGGAGGAACTGGGAATCGTCGTCAGGGAGCCGTGCCTCGCCCCGCTCACCTTTGCCAGCCACGTCTACCCGGATTTCCATCTTCTGATGCCGCTGTATGTCTGCCGACGCTGGGAGGGACTGGTCACGCCGCAGGAAGCGCAGCGGGTGACATGGGTCAAACCGAGCAGGCTGCGGGACTACAAGATGCCACCGGCCGACGAGCCGCTGATCGCTCACCTGATGGCGCTGCTGTGATCCGGCGAACGGGAGGAACGCGATGCAACGTGTGACAGACGATCCGAGGCTGCGCCGCTTCCTCGCCGACGAGAGTGGCGCCACCGCCATCGAATACGCGCTGATCGCCTCGGGCGTTGCCGGAGCGATCATCGTCACCGTGCAAATGCTCGGCGGCAACCTCGCGGCGCTATGGACCTCGGTGTCCGGCGCATTCGGCTGACGTTAGAATCTAACTCTTTAGGATTGAATCGGGCCTCCTTGAACCGTCATCCTGAGGCGCGAGCGAAGCGAGCCTCGAAGGATGACGGGCACCGATCAAACGGGCCGTCGCCCACGGATGTCGGGTTTACCCGACATCCGATTTTCTATGAGCTAGTCGGCTAAGGTCGACTTGCGGGGCGCGGCGGGTTCCGCGCCGAGCACCTCGGGGTGACGGATTGGGTCTGTGCTCGCTTCAATCTTCACGGATCAAACTCTAGCGATCGGGCTTTTCTCCCGCCGAGATTTCCCTGACCCCGAGCGCATCGGCAAGACGCGTGCGCGCCGAGCCGGGCTTGAGCGGCTGCTGCTGGCTGGCATGCGGCGCCCAGCCGGACAGCCAGACGATCTCGAAGGTCGCACGCAGCCGGCCATCGGCGTCCGCGAAACGCTCGCCGTAGATTTCCACCATCCGTAACAACGTCGAGCGGCGCAGCGGCGCGCGGCGGCGCTCGGTGAGCACATTGGTCGCGCCCATGCGGCGCAAATCGTGCATCAGCGCGAACACCGTGTCGTAGCGCACCGTGATACGCTCGCTGTCGACCACGGGCAGCGCGAAGCCGGCGCGCTGCAGCAGCGCGCCCAGGTCGCGCACATCGGCAAAGGGCGCAACGCGTGGCGACAGGCCGCCTTCGACCTCGCTCTCGGCGGCGGCAAAGGCCTGGCGCAATTCGGTCAGCGTCTCGCCGCCGGCGAGCGCGGCGAGAAACAAGCCGTCCGGTTTGAGCGCGCGGCGAATCTGCACCAGCACGCCGGGCAGGTCGTTGACCGATTGCAGCGCCAGCGCCGACACGGCCAGATTGAGCGAGGCCTCGGTGAGCGGCATCACCTCATTGTCATCAAGGTCGACCGAAGCAATCGCGCCGACCTTGCCGCTTCCGGCCAGCGCGCGGCGCACCGTGTCGGCTGGCGTTCCGACATCGGCGGCGCGGTCGAACTGCCGCAGCACCGCCGACAGGCGCTCGACAAATTCAGCCGCAACGCGGTCGAGCAGGAAGGTCTCCGGGCCAAGCGCCATTGCACGCCGCTGGCGCGCGCGCAGCAGCCGCCGGTCGAATATGGTCGGGCCTCCAGGCATCTGTTAGCCTCTTAGCATGACCGGGCTCGACACCGCTCAAACGGCAACGCCGTCACGGCTCGCGCAGCTCCGCAACATGCTGGCCTCGACGCTGCGCCTTGCGCTCGACACGGCGTTGCCGCCGCTCTGCCCTTCGTGCCGCGAGCCGCTCGGCCATGGCACCGGCCTGTGCGCGGCCTGCTGGTCGAAACTGTCCATGATCGAGCCGCCCTACTGCGCGCGGCTCGGCATTCCGTTCGCATACGACCCCGGGCCGGGCCTGCTGTCGATGGAGGCGATCGCCTCGCCGCCGGCTTACGAGCGCGCGCGGGCCGCGGTGCGCTATGACGACGTGGCCCGTGCTCTCGTTCACGCCTACAAATATGGCGACCGGCTCGATCTTGCACCGCTGATCGGCCGCTGGATGGCACGGGCCGGCCGCGAGCTGCTGGTCGATGCCGACGCGCTGGTGCCGGTGCCCCTGCATTGGCGGCGGCTGTGGGCGCGGCGCTTCAACCAGTCGGCGGCGCTCGCCGGCGAAATATCGCAGATTGCCAAGGTGCCGGTGGCATACGACGTGCTCAGGCGCGTGCGGGCCACCGTGCAGCAGGTCGGGCTGTCGAAATCCGAGCGGGCCGATAACGTGCAGGGCGCGTTCCGGGTGTCCGATCAGGGTAAAGCCGAGGTCGCCGGCCGGCGGCTGGTCCTGATCGACGACGTGCTCACCTCTGGCGCCACGGCCGATACCTGCGCCCGTGTCCTGCTGCGGGCCGGCGCCGCCCGCGTCGACGTGCTGGTTTTCGCGCGGGTTGTCGCGCCGCTGCGCAGCCCCATATAAGGGGCCGGGATTTTTTCATGCCGTCCGTCGAGATTTACACGACCCGCTTTTGCCCTTATTGCGTCGCCGCCAAGGCGCTGCTGAAACGCAAGGGCGTGGCCTATCAGGAAATCGACGTCGGTTTCGCCACGGAACGACGCGAGGAAATG
>CAZNTY010000579.1:0-2144 GCA_964576085.1 uncultured Undibacter sp.
CCATGAACGGCAGCGCCACCAGCAGAGCGACGAAGATCGCGAGGATTTTCGGCACGAAGGCGATGGTCATTTCCTGAATTTGCGTCAGCGCCTGCAGCAGCGAGATGGCGAGGCCGACCACGAGGCCGACCAGCATCACCGGGCTTGCCACCAGGATCAGCGTGACGATGGCGTCGCGCGCGACGTCGAGGACTTCGGGACCGGTCATTCGTTTTCCTCAGCCTGGCCGCTGTCATGGCCGGGCTTGCCCGTCGAAGACGGGCGTGAACGCCCTGATGTCCCGGCCATCTCGCTTAGGTGAATCTCAGATCGGCATCTTCATGATTTCTTCGTAGGCCGCGATCACGCGGTCGCGCACCGCCACCACGGCGTCGATCGCGACTTCGGTTTCCGCGACCGCGGTGACGACGTCGACCATGTTGCCCTTGCCGCGGACCGCGGCGGCGGATTGCGCGTCGGACTTCTGCCCCGCCTCCTGCACGGCATGCAGCGCCTGCTTGAGCACGTCGCCGAAACTGTCAGGCGCGGCCGCGGCACCCGGCGGCTTGCCGAGCCCGCCGGTGAGCTTGGCGATGTTGGCGTAGGCGCTGGCGGCGGTGAGCGGAGTAGCCATGAGGGACCTCGATCAGGCTTTGAGGATGTCGATGGTGCGCTGGATCATCCGGCGCGTGGCGGTGATCAGGTTGACGTTGGCCTCGTAGGAGCGCTGGGCCTCGCGCATGTCGGTCAGCTCGACCAGCGAGTTGACGTTCGGATACTTGACGTTGCCGTTGGTGTCGGCGGCCGGATGGCCCGGCTCGTATTTGAGCCGGAAGGCGGACTTGTCGGTGTCGACCCGGCCGAGTGCGACGGTCTGCACGCCCAGCTCGCGATCGAACTCCGAGACAAACACCGGCACCTTGCGCCGGTAAGGATCGGAGCCCGGTTTCGCGGGCGTCGAATCCGCGTTCGCGATGTTCTCGGAGATCACCCGCATGCGTCCGGCCTGCGCCCGCAGACCGGACGCCGCGATCGTCATCGTCTTGAGAAAATCCACGACCGTTCTCCCGACTGCGCTAGCGTTTGCCGAGCGCGGTCTTGATGAGATTCAAACTGTGGGTGTAAAGCGTGGTCGCCGCCTGGAA
This sequence comes from uncultured Undibacter sp., assembly GCA_964576085.1. GTDB lineage: Bacteria > Pseudomonadota > Alphaproteobacteria > Rhizobiales > Xanthobacteraceae > Pseudolabrys. Next base: position 1,125 of record CAZNTY010000579.1, read on the forward strand.
ATCCATCTGGTTGGCGGCGACCTTCATCATCTCCTCCTCGAGGCTGACGGCGTTGCCGGTCGGGCGGATCTCATAGCCCGACATCGTCTTGTTGCGGAACGCAGAGCCGGCCGTTGCGGTGCCGGCGAGGTGATCGCTCTCGGTGCGCACCAGCGTCACCGCGCTCACCGGTTCGGTCATCCGGTCGAAGTCAGGCTGCACCAGATCACGGGGCCGGAAACCAACGCTGTCGGAATTGGCGACGTTCTCCGCCAGGACGCGCTGGCGCGCCTGGTGCCACTCCATCTTGGTGCGCAACATCGACAGGATCGGGATGTCGGAAAGCGCCATCGGTCTGCCTTTCGTGCTGGCGAGGGACCGCCCCACTCGGCAGACTTTGCCGGGTCTATGGTTAATGCCCGGTAAAAAACGCGGCTATCAAAGCGCCACATTCAAAGGTCTGTTTACCATACGAACCGTTTGGAATCAGGCAGCGGAGCGTTTGCGGACCAGTTTTGTTAATTCTCTGTTAGTATTCCGGGCGGCAAATAGTGCCGGTGGAATTAACCTTTCGCCCGATTCCCGTTAAGCACGTCCAGGCGGCATAAACGGAGTTCAAGTGATGCTGCAGATGCTTCCCGACATGCCGGTGGCGGCAAAATTCTTCGTCGCCTTCGTCATCGTCCTCGCCTTGATCGGGCTGACCGCCTGGCTGGTGCGCCGGTTCGGCGCGAGCCGCCTGAGCGGCAGTTCGCGCGGCCGCCAGCCGCGCCTCGCCGTGATCGACGCCGCCTCGGTCGACGGCCGCCGCCGGCTGGTGCTGATCCCCCGCGACAACGTCGAGCACCTGATGATGATCGGCGGACCGAACGACCTCGTCATCGAGCCGAACATCGTGCGCGCCGCCGCGGCGCGCGACACCGGGCGCGACACGCTGCGGCCCGGCGCGGCCGAAACCCGCACTGTCCCGCTCGGCGACGCCGCCGGCGCCTGGCCGCTGCAGCCGGTGGTCGAGCCGCCGGTCGCGCCGCCCGCGACGCC
>CAZNTY010000580.1:0-6973 GCA_964576085.1 uncultured Undibacter sp.
CGGCCGGAAGCGCAGCAGGCAAGCCTCGCGGATCGCCGCCTCGGCGCCGAGACCGACACGCCGCCGCTCGATTGCGAAGTCGATCATCATGATCGCATTCTTCTTCACGATGCCGACCAGCATCACGATGCCGATCATCGCGATCACCGACAGGTCCATCCGCAGCAGCATCAACGTCAGGATCGCGCCGATGCCAGCGGACGGCAGGCCGGAGATGATGGTGATCGGGTGGATGAAGCTCTCGTAGAGGATGCCGAGCACCACATAGGCGGCGAAGATGGCGGCGAGGATCAGGATGCCCTGCCCGCGCAGCGAATCCTGGAACACCTGCGCGGTGCCCTGGAAGCCGGTCGTGATGGTCGCCGGCAGCCCCTCCTCGCGCTCGAGATTGGTGATGGCATCGACCGCCTGGCCGAGCGAGAAATTCGGCGCGAGATTGAAGGAGATCGTCACCGCCGGCTGTTGGCCCTGGTGGTTGATCTGCAGCGGTCCGACCGAGGGCACAAATTTCGTGACGGCCGACAGCGGCACGGTGGTGCCGTTCGTGGTCTTCAGGTGGACGCTGTTGAGATCGCTCGGGCTCGCGCGGAACTGCGGCATGCTTTCCAGGATCACCTGGTAGTCGTTGGCCGCGGTATAGATCGTCGCGACCTGGCGCGTGCCGAACGCGTTATAGAGCTCCTGGCGGACCTGATCGAGCGTGACGCCATAAACCGCCGCCTTCTCGCGGTCGACGTCGACCTTGATCTGCGGGTTCTTGATGTAGAGGTCGGTGGTAACGTCGAGCAGGCCCGGGATCTTCGCGATCTTGTCACGCAACTCCGGCGCGATGCGGTAAAGCGTATCGGTATCGTTCGACTGCAGGGTGTACTGATACTGACTCTTGTTGAGCCGGCCGCCGAGGTTGATGTTCTGGATCGGCTGGAAGAAGATTTGAATGCCGACCACCACGTTGGCGTTCTTGCGCAGTCGCGCGAGGATCGCCGGCAACGGGTCGCGCTCCTTGCGCGGCTTGAGCGCCACCAGGATGCGCCCGCTGCTGGTAATCGAATTGGGACCGCCGCCGCCGATCGTCGAGTTGACATATTCCACGGCCGGGTCGGCGCGTATGATATCGGAGACCTTGCGCTGGTGCTCCGACATCGACGCGAACGAAATGTCGGTCCGCGAGTCGGTGATGCCGAGGATGTAACCGGTATCCTCGGTCGGGAAGAAGCCCTTCGGCACCACGATATAGAGAAAGATGGTGCCGGCGATTGTCGCGATCGTAACGATCAGCATCACCGACTTCGCCCGCAGCACCAGATCGAGCGACCATTCGTAGCCGCGCAGCATCATCTGGAACAGGCGCTCGAAAGCGCGCAGCACGATATTCTGCTTTTCTTCGCCGTCGTGATGCCCCTTGAGCACCCGGGCGCACAGCATCGGCGTGAGCGTGAGCGACACGAAGCCCGAGGCGATGATCGCCACCGCGATCGATACCGCGAACTCGCGAAATACCCGGCCCACCATGCCGCCCATCAGCAGCACCGGGATGAACACCGCGATCAGCGAGAACGTGATCGACACGATGGTGAAGCCGATTTCGCGCGAGCCCTTGAGCGCCGCCTCGAACGGCCGCATGCCGCCTTCGACGTGGCGCACGATGTTCTCCAGCATGACGATGGCGTCATCGACCACGAAGCCGACCGAAAGCGTGAGGGCCAGCAGCGTCATGTTGTTGATGGAGAATCCGAAGGCATACATCGCCGCGCAGGTGCCGATCAGCGACACCGGAACAGCCAGCGCCGGAATGATCGTGGCCGATACCTTGCGCAGGAACAGGAAGATCACCGTGATGACGAGCGTGATCGCGATCGCCAGCGTCTCCTGCACGTCCGTGACCGCGTCGCGAATCGAGGTCGAGCGGTCGAACAAGGGCGCCATCTGGATCGCCGGGGGAATCTGGGCCCGCATTGCCGGCAGCTTGCCTCGCACCAGGTCGACGACTTCGACGGTATTGGCATCCGGCTGGCGCTGAATTGCGAGCACGATGGCGCGCGAGTCGTTGAACCAGCTCGCGACGCGATCATTCTCGACGCTGTCGATGACGCGGGCGACTTCGTTGAGCTTGACCGGCGCGCCATTACGATAGGCGACGATGACGTCGCGATAGTCCGATGCCTTGAGCATGGCGCCGGTCGCCAGCAGCGTTACCGATTGCTGCTTGCCCTCGAGCGTGCCGACCGGCGTCGACGAATTGGCCTTCGCGACCACGTCCCGGATCGTTTCGAGTGGGATGTTGCGCGCCGCGGCGGCGGTCGGATCGACCTGCACGCGCACGGCAAACTTCTGCGCGCCATAGACCAGCACCTGCGCGACGCCGGGTAACTGCGACAGCGTCGGCGCCAGCACCGTTTCGGCATAGTCGTCGACCGCCGAGAGCGGCATCGTGTCGGAACGCATGCTCACGTAGAGGACGGGGAAGTCGCCCGGATTGACCTTGCGGAACGACGGCGGCGTCGTCATTTCCACGGGCAACCGGCGTTGCGCCACCGCGAGCGCGGTCTGCACGTCAAGCGCCGCGCCGTCGATGTTGCGGTTGAGGTCGAATTGCACGGTGATTTGCGTCGAACCGAGCGAGGATGCCGACGTCATCGACGAGATGCCGGAGATGGTCGAAAGCTGCCGCTCGATCGGCGAGGCGACCGAGGCCGCCATGGTCTCGGGACTCGCGCCGGGAAAGGTCGCGGTGATCTGGATGGTCGGGAAGTCGACCGCCGGCAGCGCCGCGACCGGCAACAGCCGGTAGGCGAAAGCGCCAAACACGACCAGCGATGCCGTCAGCAGCGTCGTCAGGACGGGTCGGCGGATGCAGACTTCGGAGATGTTCATCGGATCAGCTGCCCGCGCTCTTCTGGCCGCGCGGACTGACATGCGTGCCTTCCGACAACAGCAACTGCCCGTCGGTCACGACCGTCTCGTCGCCCTTGAGCCCTTCGGCAACGACGGTCTGATCGCCGATCTGGCGTTCGACCTTGATCTTGCGGACGCTGGCGACGCCATTATCCACCACGAACAGAAAATTGCCGGTCTGGCTGACCTGAACGGCGCTGGTCGGCACCACCACGCTGTCCTCGCTGCGCAACGTCATCTTCACGGTCACCAGGGTGCCGGGCCACAGCAGTTCGTCGGTATTCGGCATCGTCGCGCGCACCGTGGCCATTCCGGTCGCGGGGTCGATCGTGTTCTCGATCATCGAGACCTGGCCGCTGGCGCGCCTGGATTCGCCGGGAATGATCGCGTCGACGGTCGCGGTTTCGGCGGCAATCGCCTGCCGGATATCGGGCAGGTTCTTTTGCGGCACGGTGAAGCTGACGTAGACCGGCGCGAGCTGGATGATGGTCGCCATCGGCTGCGTGTCGGCCTGGCGCACGAAATTTCCGACCTTCACGTTCGCCATGCTGATGCGGCCGGAAATCGGCGCGCGGATTGAACAGAACCCGAGCTGCACCTTGAGATTCTCGAGCTGCGCGCGGTTCGACTCGGCGGTGGCGCGCGATACGTTGACCGTCGTCTGCGCATTGTTGAGCGTGACGATGGGAGTGGCATTGCGCGCGACAAGATCCGTGTAGCGCTCCACGTCGCGCTGCGCCTGCTCGAGCGTGGCCTGCGCGCCGTCGATCACGGCCTGCGTGCGCTTGATATCGGCCTCGACCTGCCGGCAATCGAGCGTGAACAGGAGGTCGCCCTGCTTCACGCGCGCGCCGTCCTCGAAGTGCACGGCGGTGATGGTCGTATCGCTGCGCGGCTTGATCGCGACGCTGGCAATCGGCGTGACGGTGCCGAGCGCGTCAAGCTGGACCGGCACGGACTTGCGCTCAGCCTTGGCGACGGCGACCGGAACGACCCGCGTATCAGCGGCGCGATTGGCGGCGGCCCCATCGCCGGTGAAGGACCCGCGCAGGACGATGGCCAAAGCGCCAAGGGCGAGCAGCGCCACCCCAAAGAACAATCTTCGCCTGGTCATCGATAATTCGGTCCGGGCCCGTTTTCCCCACCCAGACACCCTCTGTTCATTTTTTCCCGCTTTGTCCCCACAGCGGTGACCGGCCTTCTAGCATAAGCCGGCTATGATGTGCATCTCCTGCAAACGGCTGGTAAATAGCCGATCTCGCCAGATTTACGCCGCATTTCCGCGGCCGGAGCTCCGATGCGGATCGCAAGCTGGAACGTCAACTCGGTCAGGCAACGCCTGGATAATCTCGTCGCCTGGCTCAGCGAGCGCCAGCCTGACGTCGTCTGCCTGCAAGAGATCAAGTGCGAAACGCAGGCCTTCCCGCGCGAGCCGTTCGAGCGCCTCGGCTACAACGTGGCCGTGCATGGCCAGAAGACGTTCCACGGCGTCGCGCTGCTGTCAAAGCACAAGTTCGACGAAGTGAAGCACGGCCTCGATGGCGATCCCGAGGACGTACAGGCGCGGTTCCTGGAAGCGCTGATCTCGACCAAAAGCGGAGTCGTTCGTGTCGTCAGCCTCTACCTGCCCAACGGCAATCCGCCGGCGACCGACAAATACTCATACAAGCTCAAGTGGATGGACCGGCTGATCGATTTCGCGCGCCAGCGCATGACGTTCGAGGAGCCGCTGTTGCTGGCCGGCGACTTCAACGTCATTCCGGCGGCGGCCGATGCGAAGCGCCCGCAGGCCTGGGTCAACGACGCGCTGTTCCTGCCGTCGACCCGCGAGAAGTTCCGCGCGCTCCTCGACATCGGGCTGACCGATGCGATCCGCGCGGTCAGCGAGGACGCCGGCCTTTACACCTTCTGGGACTACACCGGGGGGGCCTGGCAGAAGGACGACGGCATCCGCATCGACCACATTCTGCTGTCGCCGCAGGCGGCCGACCGGCTGGCGGGGGCGGGTATCGACAGGCACGTGCGCAGCTGGGAGAAGCCGTCCGATCACGTGCCGGTGTTCGTCGATCTCGACATCGAAGGCCGCTGAAAGGCGGACCAGCGCTACTCGCGCCGGGTCGACATCCAGCGCTGCAGATAGACCAGCGCCAGCGCCCGCTCGTCGTCGGTCGCCTGCTTGAACGCGCTGTCGTATTGCTTGGCCACCCAGGCCTGATCGACGGTCGCCGCGTCCTTCGCGAGCGTCAGCCACATCAGGCCGCGCGCCGCCTGGCGGGGCACGACCTCGCCGGAGAACAACAGGCTGCCGAGCAGCGCCTGCGCTTCGACCTGGCCCTTGTGCGCCGACAGCCAAAGCCAGCGTGCGCCCTGCTTGGGATCGTGCGGGGCGCCGACGCCGTCGAGATAAAGACGTCCGAGATTGTACTGCGCATCGGCATCGCCGAAATAGGACGCCGCGTAGGCGAACATCTCGCGCGCGCGCTCAGGATCGCGCTTGATCGTGCTCTTCGGGATGCCTTCGAGATAATAGTGGCCGAGCGCGACGAAGGCGTTGGCGACGAAGCGCGCCTGCGGCGTGCCGGGATTGTCCTCGGCGTGGCTGTCGGCGATGCGGCGGAAGTACTCAAAGGCGCGCAGGTCGTCGCGCGGCACGCCCTCGCCTTCCGCATACATGCGGCCGAGCTTCCACTGCGCCATCGCATGGCCGTTCTCGGCGGCGTATTGCAGCGACACGACGGCCGCCTGGGTGTCGCCGGTCTTGAGCGCGGCGGCGCCGTAACGGAACGCCTCCATCGGGGTGCGCTGATCGGTCGACCGGGTGCCGTCGAAGGCAAAGGCCGGCGCCGCCGCCATTGCGGCGGTCATCACGACGAGCCATGCGAGACGGTTAGCTGTCCGCATAGCAGACCTTTTCGTTCTTGGCGCCGGGATGGGTGACCGCGCCGTTGACGGCCGGACCGACCTGCTGCGCGTATTTCCAGAGATAGCCGGAGCCGTACTGGTTCTCGCGCGGCTTCCAGTCCTTCTTGCGCGCCGCCAGGTCCTCGGCGGAGAGCTTCACCTCGATCGTGCCGGCCATGGCGTCGATCGAAATGATGTCGCCGTCCTTGAGCAGGCCGATCGGCCCGCCGAGCGCCGCTTCGGGGCCGACGTGGCCGACGCAGAAACCGCGCGTCGCGCCGGAGAAGCGGCCGTCGGTGATCAGCGCCACCTTGCCGCCGGTGCCCTGGCCGTAAAGCGCGGCGGTGGTCGAGAGCATCTCGCGCATGCCGGGGCCGCCGCGCGGCCCCTCATAGCGGATGACCAGCACGTCGCCTTCCTTGTAGTCCCGCTTCCTGACCGCCTCGAAGCAGGCTTCCTCGCCGTCGAAGCAGCGCGCCGGGCCGGTGAACTTGAGCTGGGTCATGCCGGCGACCTTCACGATCGCGCCGTCGGGGGCGAGATTGCCCCTGAGACCGACGACGCCGCCGGTCGGCGTCAACGGCTCATCGGCCGGGCGCACCACGTCCTGCTTCGGGTTCCATTTCACCGACTTGAGGTTCTCGGCGATCGTGCGGCCGGTGACGGTCATACAGTCCCCGTGCAGGAAACCATGATCGAGCAGCGTCTTCATCAGCAACGGGATGCCGCCAACCTCGAACATGTCTTTGGCGACATAACGGCCGCCCGGCTTCAAATCTGCGACATAAGGAGTCTTTTTGAAGATTTCGGCGACGTCGAACAGGCTGAAGTCGATGCCGGCCTCGTGCGCGATCGCCGGCAGATGCAACGCCGCGTTGGTGGAACCGCCGCTGGCGGCGACGACGGCCGCCGCGTTCTCGAGTGCCTTGCGGGTGACGATGTCGCGCGGCCGGAGGTTCTTGGCGATGAGTTCCATCACCATCTCGCCCGCCGTCATGCAGAAGGCGTCGCGGATTTCGTACGGTGCCGGCGCGCCCGCCGAGTACGGCAGTGCAAGGCCGATCGCTTCCGAGACGGTCGCCATGGTGTTGGCGGTGAACTGCGCGCCGCAGGCGCCGGCGGACGGACAGGCGACGTGTTCCATCTCGTCGAGGTCTTCGTCCGACAGCGCGCCGAC
>CAZNTY010000581.1:0-6764 GCA_964576085.1 uncultured Undibacter sp.
CCAAGAGCACTCGCCGCGTCGTATTCAGTCATCGAATCTCCGATCGCCAGCAACCGGCTTCGTTCACAACCTTCATCTTTGGCAATCTGATCAAACGCATCTCGCTTGATTGCCGGCGCACCATGAATCGTTTGGAAAAAATGGGTCAGGCCCCGCGCCTCAATAATCTGCCGCAATTCGTCGTGCGGCGTTCCTGACACGACGTGCATCCTCACTTTGCCGCTGGCACGCTTCAGCAATTGCTCAGCGCCTTCAACAAACGGACATTTCAATACTGCATCGAATACAATCTCGGAATAGCGCTTGCAAAGCGCGTCGATGGCATCGGCGTCCCTCGACCGACCAAACAATTCTCGCTCGTAATATTGAAACTTCGTGCGCCGAGTGACGCCGCCGTGAAGCCTGGCATGTTCGAGCAGCTTCTTTAACTTCGTAGGATCTTCATCCGCGTATACGGCCGTGTAGGCGCGGAGTTTGATATCGGCGGAATCTAGAATGACACCGTCGAAGTCAAAAATGATCGCTTCTGGACGCGTCATCTTGAACATTTGCTTGAGCTTTCAAAGGGAAGCGCTCCAGATATGAGAAAAATCTCGGTGTTGATGCTATCAAACGCCTTTTCGATGCGATCGATCACTGGAGGCTATATTTGCCCGCTCAGATTCTACCGTCCAAACGCATCATACCGTGTCTTCCGCGGTTTCCATCTCACACGTAACTAACCTGCCAATCTTGTCAGTCGCGATAAGACATAAGCTGCGATGGAGAAAGGCGCCACGGATACGAACCATTGTAAATTTTACTGAACAGATGAGCGGCCGGATGCTGCCTTCTTGTTTGGTATTCCGTCACGGGACAAGCGAAAAATCTTACCAAGATCGAAGGCGACGACACTGGCCAGACGCCACGGCGATCAAGTCCGTCGTTGGTGCAGGCCGTTGTCCGTGCTCCCGAATGGCTGAGATCTTTGACCGCCGACACTCACGATTCAATCGAGGCACCTTGCGTTCCTCAGCCGATAACAATTTCACCGAGGACAGCCACTCGCTATGAAATCCAGAATTCGCAAGCAGGCTCCATCCGGTCGTCCCAATCACAGTGCGGCGATGGCTGTTATCTCGATCCGCAAATCGGGATCGGCGAGCCGGGCTTCGATGCAGGCGCGCGCCGGGGGGTTGGCCTTGTCAATCCATGCGTCATAGACGCCGTTCATGGCATCGAAATCCGTGATGTGCGGCAGAAACACATTGACCGCCAATAAATTGGACTTGCTGGTGCCGGCCACCTTCAGCAAAGCGTCGATCTTGGCAAGCACTTGTTGTGTCTGCTTCACCAACGATCCCTTGCTGTCATCGGCTACCTGTCCCGACACGTACACCGTATCGCCATGAACGACCACTTGGCTCATCCGAGCGCCAGGCTGGAATCTTTTAATCATCGTCATTTTTCCTTTTCAGTTTGACTGGCAGCACTAATGAGCTTCCATCAACAGGTTCGGCAGGAAACTCACCAGTCCGGGGAATGCGATCAAAATCGCGATGTTGACAAATAGCGCCATGACAAACGGCAACACCTCCCTGGCGACCACTTCCAGCTTTTCGCCAGAGATTGCCGCCGAGATATAGAGGCACAGTCCGACCGGGGGCATTAGCAAGCCGGTCGCGGAATTAAGCATCACGATGATCCCGAAAAAGACCGGATCGGTATGAAGCTGGGTTAGCAGCGGCAGGAAAACCGGTACGATCGCAACGACCGTGCTCGCGCCCTCGAGGAAAACGTGCAGCACGACCATGATGATGTTGATGAGAACCAGGATCACGACGGCGTTGTCAGTCGTGCTCGTCAAAAGATCGGTGATCTTCTGCGGACCCTGGTTGATGATGAGAACCCAACTAAAGGCGATCGCATTTCCGGCGATAAAAATGACCCGACTCATGGAAATCGTCGCTTCGCGCCAGGCGCGAATAACTGTCGCCAGCGTCAATTCGCGATAGCCGAGAACCCCAATCAGCAGCGCGTAGACCGCGGCCACCACACCCGCCTCGGTGGCGGTAAAAATTCCGCTTAATATTCCGCCCAGAATGATGACCGGCGCCAGCAATGCCGGAAAGGCCCAGGCGCCCTGGCACATCAGGAGGCGAAGGCCTGCAACCGGCTCGCGTGGAAATTGGCGCCGACGGGCAATCGTATAAGCGACAACCGCGAAACTGACGGCGACCATCAGGCCCGGGATGAAGCTGCTGAGGAACAGCCGTGCGACCGAAACGTTGGCGACCCACGCATAGAGAATCATCGTGATACTGGGCGGAAACAGCATGCCCAGCGAGCCCGCTGCCGATTGCAGTGCCGTGGCAAAGCCACGATCGTAGCCGCGCTGCACCATGCCGGGAATCATGATCGAACCAATCGCCGCAGTGTCCGACACGGCCGAACCGGAAACGTCCGCAAAAAACACGCTGGCCACAATATCGGCGAGTCCAAGTCCGCCGCGCATCCAGCCGACCAGGCCGTTGGCGAAGTCCACCAGCCGCTTTGAGATGCCCCCGTATGTCATCAGCGTGCCGGTCAACATAAACAGTGGAATCGACAGCAGCACGAAGTTGCTCAATCCATCGAACAATCGAATGGGATAATTGATCGTGGCGGCAATCGACCCGCTGGCCAGCGCCGTTATCGTGATCGTGCCCAGCACGATGGCGACGGGCACTCCGATGACGAACAGCACAATGGCCGTGACGGTCACGAACAGATAGATATTGAATTGCGCCAGCTCGTAACCGAGCCATCCAAGCGCGATCAAAATCATTATCGTCAGAAACGACGTTGGCGTTACTCGAATGCGATGGCGCATTTCATCAAGATGGAACAATACCATCAGCGTCCCACCGGTCCCGACGGCAAGGTAGGGATAAGTCATCGGGACATTGAGTGACAGCGATGGCTCGGTCGCGACCGACGCAATCTGAAATCCGAGCGTCGCCAAGGCCGCAAAATATGCAAGCGACACCAACTCGGCCGCAAATTCCGCCTGCACGCGGAGCGGCATCGGCGTCATTTCCATGAACACCGTAATTCGCGGATGGCCGACCTCGCGCAGCGTCATCGCCGCCCCGAGAAACACCCACCAGATGAAAAGAAAGTCGCCAAGCTCTTCGAAAACCGGCGGCACTTGCGCGCCGGCAAAACGCAGGACGACCTGGGAGAAGATCAAAACAACGACGGCAACACCAGCCAGCGCGGTCAAAAGGTGAAGCACTCCCGTCACCCCTGCCAGCAGGAGCGCCCACCAATTCCTCAATTGCCATCTCCTGGTGATCGGGACGGCTGCCTTTCGATCAGCCGGCAGCGAGAATCTCCTTAACAAGGGGTGCCAGGGCAGGACCGGCATCATCGATCACCGGCCGCGTCGCAGCGCGGAAGCCGGAAATATCCTTCGGTTCATTGATAGTCATTCCCTGCTTTCGCAGGAAATCGAGAGAGGCATCCTCGTCCTTGACGAGGAAGTCACGGCCCTTCTCGGTCGCAGTTTTGCCGGCAGCATCGATCGCCATGCGGATGTTTTCCGGCTGCCTGTCGTAAACGCCCTTATTCATCACGGAGAAGGCGAACGAGGCGATGTGGCGCGTCAGCGAAAGATATTTCTGCACCTCGTAGTATTTCTGCACGCGAATGGTCGTTGGCGGATTCTCCTGGCCATCAACTACGCCTTGCTGGAGCGCCGTATAAAGCTCGCCGAAATTGATAGATTGCACGGAAGCGCCTAGCGATTGAAATGTGCTCACAAAGACTTTGCCAGGTGGAACGCGAAGCTTGAGGCCCTTGAAGTCAGCCACGGTCTCGATTGGGCGCCGATTGTTGGTAACGCTGCGCATGCCGATGTCGATCCAGCCAAGGAAATGGAAGCCGGCCTTCTCGCAGTCGCTTTTGATCTTTGCGCCGACCGATCCATCTTGCCATCTATGTGCATCGGCAAGATTACGAAACAGGAACGGCAGGTCCATCACGGCCAGCGATGGGACGTATTGCTGGAGCACCGGCCCGTTGACAGTGATATCGAGTGTGCCGAGTTTTGTCGCTTGAGCCAGCGCCGGGTCCTGCCCGAGCTGAGCGTTCGGGAAAATCTGGACCTTGGCGTCGGGAACGTTCTGGGTCAGCGCGTCTGAGAAGTTCTTGGCCCAGAGATTACCCTGCCATTCTTGCGAGCCCGAATGGCCGAGCTTGAACGTAACAGGGGTCGCGGCGGCTATCGTTGACCGCAGCACTATTGGCGCAGCCATTAAAGCGCCGGTGCTTCGCATAAAGCAGCGGCGAGAAAGCGTGGCGTCCGAAAGCAATTTGTTACTCATCTTATTTCCTCCCCAGTCGAACAGGATCTCTGTTTAATTTGATAGCGAGAGTTAGGCCGCTTTCTCGCTGCGGGTGCGTCGCGGACGCACCATCTTGTCAGCTTCCCCTTCCATCGATTCCAGCTTGAGAAGCCCCAGGGCGCCGGCGAGATTCCACCAGGAATGATCCGCCGTTCGTACAATGTAACATTCCGTGCTCAACCCGATGTGCTGGCCTTCGCGTGAATGGCCTAGCGCGATGTGCGCAATTTCCTCGGGCAGTCCAACGGCCAGACAGACATGGGCGCCGAATACGGAGTGACGCAGCGACGCCGAACCTGTCTGCGATGCATCCTCGTTCCACCGCTTGAGATTGCGCGGGTCAAATTCCCACGCCTTGCCGACGTCGTGCACCAGCGCGCCGGTCAGCACGATGTCCCGGTTGATCGAAACCTCCGGAAAGGCTGTCTCGAATTCATCGACGATCTTCATCGCCAGATGAGCAACGCCGCGCAGATGATCGGCCTGGTTGCCGCGCTTGAGGGTGAACACACCCGGGTTGCCCTCCCCCGGAATGTCGCGGATGCGCTGGAAACTCGACTCGCACAGCGCGTGAGCCCAAGCCTCGATCGCCCTGGCCCTCAGAGTGGCATCCTTGATCTGTTCGATTTCGGGCAAGTCCTCAACCACCGACGCGCGTACTTCATCCGTGATGGGGCGTTTGAGCTTGCCGGCTTCATAATTCATGGCCGTTTTTTCCTTGGGAGTGACAAAAAACAGGACTTCAAGCCACTAAATGCTTAGGCAACGGCTTGCGTCGCCTCCAATTGAAAACCAGGGAACAACCCATTAACGTTTTCTATGGATGTTCGGAAATCTTAGACGGCTCGAGGCCTATTACTGGGCGGCGCGGCTTGGCGGCTTTGGCGCAGCCGCCGCCCATCTCGGCCTGACACAGCCTTCGATCTCGGTACGGATCCAAGAACTGGAACGTGAGGTCGGTACCAAGCTGTTTTACCGCGTGGGCCGAAATATCCGGTTGAGCGACACCGGGATCGCGATGTTCGACTATGTCGAACGCATTCTGACCCTGGTGCATGACCTCGACGGGCACGTTCGCCGCGCCGGTCCGCTTCGCGGCGTCATCCGGCTGGGCGTTCCCGACAGTTTTGCGCTGATCTGCCTGGCCGACTTTCTCAAAAAGCTCGATCGTGACCATCCCGAACTCAACGTCGCGGTCACCGTCGACAACAGCCGCGCTCTCGGCCAAAAGTTGGAAGAAGGAACGCTCGACGTCGCCATCATGGCACAGCCGCAAAACACCAAGCTGTTCCGGATGGAACCGCTTGGATCACAGGCGGTAACGTGGGTCGCGGGCCCGACATTCAAGAATTCAAAGCGGATGCGGCCGGGAGATCTGGCCGGTCAGCAAATCGTCACTAACCCCTCACCCTCGCCTAATTTTTCATTGGTGATGGATTGGTTTGGCGATGGCGGACTCGTTCCGACCCGCCTGAGCACGTGCAACAGTATTGCTGTTATCGTCGGACTGGTGGCGGCAGGAGCAGGGCTTAGTGTGCTGCCAGTCTGCATTATCCAAGAACAGCTTTGTGCCAAGACCATCGTCGCGCTGGATTTCGAGCCGCCCTTGCCTAAGGTCGAGATGTTCGCGGTTTTTCCGAAGACCTCGATAAGCCGGGCTATTCCTGAAGTGGTCAAGCTCGCGCGCGATATTTTGAGCAAAACCGGATTCGTTGAGAAACAAGCTGACGAGACCGTGGCCTAAGGCATCGCTCGGCCGGTCTCATCGAGCGCGCGATCGCCTCTCCGTACGGGCGGGCACGGCGATGTAGAACTCGATCCCGCCTGTGCTCCGCCGCGGTACCAGGAGACCGCGCTGGCTGGAGCAGCAGTGCTGATCGAACCAGGCTCCGCTCCGTTTCCCTGCTAACAGGGAATTTTCCAGGGAATTTCTGAGGATTGGCCAATCGGGAGCATTAGAATATCCAAGAAACAAGCTTCACAGCGACATTTCAGTCGCGAATTCCCTACTCGAGAGAAGAGGGAAATTATTTGGAGGAGCAGGGAATTCAAAACTCGGTGCAGGCAATTTTACACACCCGTGCGCCCTCCTTTTCTAAGATGCACATTGGCTGCGCGACCGTGTAATCACGCCTTATTATTTAGATACACCCCATTAGCGACGACCAGCGCCACCCCCGCCAGCTGATATGGCGTGGGAATATCCCGCCAAACGGCAGCGCCGGCCATAAGGCTCCAGATCACGCCAGAGTATTTATAGGGAATGACGAAGCTCGCCTCGTTATCTCGCAGAGATTCCACAGTCAGGTAAATTCCCGATGAAAAACCCAAGCTTGCGACAGCCAAAAGTACCACCGTATTCATGGTGATACTTTCCCAGGCGAAGGCAGCCGGAAC
>CAZNTY010000582.1:0-7173 GCA_964576085.1 uncultured Undibacter sp.
GCCAGTCCGCCTGCATGCGGCGATCGGTACGACCTTCGACCATCAGCGCGTCCGCCCTGGCACGAATTTGCCGTTCTCGATATGCGCCGGTTCGTAGGTCGAACCGACCGGCGCGCCGGTATAGTTGGCGAAATAGAGAAAACTCGCCAGCACGAGCAGCAGCGCGACAATGCAGAGCGACAGGATGCGCGACAGCGACCAATGGTCGGGATGGATGATCTCGTTCTTCGTCGCCCACAAGAAGACCACGTAGAGCGCGAACGGCGCGACGAACAGGATGATCTCGGTGAACACCGGACGGATCATTCGCGGACTGCCTCCGCTGTCATTGCCGGGCCGCCATGAAATGGCGAGGCCCGGCAATCCATGCAGAGGAAAAGATGGATCGCCGGGTCAAGCCCGGCGATGACAGCGTTGTATGCGAGCAGGTCATTCGCGATAAATCCGTTCGTAGAGGTTGTGCAGAATTCCCGCCGTCACACCCCAGATATACCGCTTCTCGAACGGGATGGCGTAATAGTTGCGCGTCATGCCCTGCCACTCGCGCGAATGGCGCTGCAGATTGTTCGGCTCCATCAGGAATGACAGCGGCACCTCGAAAGTCTCGTCGACTTCCTGCGCGTTGAGCGCAAGTTCGAACGGCGGGCGCAGCCGCGCGACGACCGGCACGATGCGATAGCCGAGCGTCGTCATGTAGAGATCGAGATAGCCGAGCGGCTCGACCGCGGTGCGGCGCAGCCCGATCTCCTCCTCCGCTTCGCGCAGCGCGCCCTCACGCGGCGTCTCGCCGGCATCGATCTTGCCGCCGGGAAACGAAACCTGCCCGGAGTGCTCCTTGAGGTGCGCCGCGCGTTGCGTCAACAGCACCGTTGGCTCCTCACGCTCGATGATGGGCACCAGCACCGCCGCCGGACGGATCGGCCGCACTGCGGCGATCTTCGCCATCACCGGATCGACGTCGTGATCGCCTCGCCGCGGCGTCACGTTCGGGTCGGTCAGGCCCGCCGGCACTGCGAGCGACAACCGCTCGCGCACGCGCGCGAAGAACTGGTCGGATGTCAGCGTGCCCTCCGATTGCCGCATCAGGCGAGCTCCCGCACGGCGCTCGCGTCCGCCATCGCGAAGAATTCGCCGTCTGACACAACGCCAAACATCGCGCGGCCGTCCACCACGCGCTCCTCGCCGCGCTCCACCAGATCGAAGAACAGTGGACGGGTCAGCCGCGCCCACAGGTCGCGCCGCACATGCAGGTAGGGTCTGAGCCCGCCGGTCGCTTCCGGCTCGAAGCGCAGCGCATGGCCGGCACCGGCGGCGACCCAGTCATCGACATTGGTACGGAAATTGAGCACGGCCCCGGCCGGCCCCTGCCCGACCTGGAGCTCGACGGCCAGGAACGGTGCGTCCTCGACCACAATGCCGACCTTTTCGACCGGCGTGACAAGGAAATATCTGTCGCCTTCGCGCTTGAGCACCGATGCGAACAATTTGACCAGCGCGGGGCGGCCGATCGGCGTTTTCATGTAGAACCAGGTCCCGTCCGCCGCGATGCGCATGTCGATATCGCCGCAAAACGGCGGATTCCAGAGATGCACCGGCGGCGGCCCCCTGCGCTCCGGGCGGGGCAGCGATGCGGCCAGGCCTTCGAGATTGCTCTGCCCTGTCTTCGCCATTGTTTTCCTACGTATTCAAAGGCTTCTGGCCTGTTCGCATCTTCGTGATTCAGCCCGCTGCGCCGGGCAGGATAGCGTAAGCTCCTGCGAGGCAATGAGCCAGATTCGCCCGTCGGCGGGGATCGAAACGGGTGTGGTGCGGTTATTGCCTGGGATTGTTCCGGGCAAGACGCCCGGAAAGCGCGGAAAAGGAGCCAGGACATGGCGGCGGCCAGCGGCGAGAATCTGGACAAGCTCGAAGACATGATCGTCCGCGCTGCGGAAACGACGGCCGCGCACGTGCGCGCCGCCCGGTCCGCGATCAGCGCGGTGATTTTCGGGCAGGACAAGGTCATCGACCATGCGCTGATCACGGTGCTGTCCGGCGGTCACGGACTGCTGGTCGGCGTGCCCGGCCTCGCCAAGACCAAGCTGGTCGAGACGATGGGCATTGCGCTCGGCCTCGACGCGCGCCGCATCCAGTTCACGCCCGACCTGATGCCCTCCGACATTCTCGGCAGCGAGGTGCTGGAGGAAGGCGCCGGCGGCAAACGCAGCTTCCGCTTCATCGCCGGCCCGGTGTTCGCACAGCTGCTGATGGCGGACGAGATCAACCGCGCCTCGCCGCGCACTCAATCCGCGCTGCTGCAGGCGATGCAGGAGCAGCACGTCACCGTCGCCGGCGCGCGGCACGACCTGCCGAAGCCGTTTCATGTCCTTGCGACGCAGAATCCTCTGGAGCAGGAAGGCACCTATCCGCTGCCCGAGGCGCAGCTCGACCGTTTCCTGATGGAGATCGACGTCGATTATCCCGATCAGGCGGCGGAACGCAAAATCCTGTTCGATACCACCGGCGCCGAAGAGACCCGCGCCAAGGCGGCGATGACGGCCGACGACCTGATGTCGGCGCAGCGTCTGGTGCGGCGCCTTCCGGTCGGGGAGTCCGTGGTCGAGGCGATCCTCGCTTTGGTGCGTTCGGCGCGTCCAGGTCCCGAAGCCGGTGAAATCGGCAGGCTGATCTCCTGGGGACCGGGACCGCGCGCGAGCCAGGCGCTGATGCTGCTGGTGCGCGCCCGCGCGCTGCTCGACGGCCGCTTCGCGCCGTCGGTCGACGACGTGCTCGAGCTCGCCGAGCCCGTGCTGAAACATCGCATGGCCCTCACCTTCGCCGCCCGCGCCGAGGGCGAAACCGTCGGCAACGTCATCGGGCGTCTGAAATCTCGTATCGGATAACGAATGGCCGATCCCCGGCTCAACGCGACGGAAAGCGAAGCGGTCAGCGCGGCCGTCGGCAAGAGCCGCAAGCTCGCCGCACGTATCCCGCGCCTCATCCTGGAAGCGCGCCGTGTCGCGGCGACCGTGATTCACGGCCTGCACGGCCGCCGCCGCGCCGGGCCCGGCGAGAATTTCTGGCAATACCGTCGCTTCATCAACGGCGAGCCGGCGTACAATGTCGACTGGCGGCGCTCGGCGCGCGATGACCTCCTGTATGTGCGCGAGCGCGAATGGGAAGCCTCGCACACCATCTGGCTCTGGCCGGACCGCTCGCGGTCCATGGAGTTCTCGTCGAACCTGACCGAATGGAGCAAGCTCGACCGGGCCCTTGTGGTCTCCTTCGCGATGGCCGAGGTGCTGGTGCAGGGCGGGGAGCGGGTCGGGCTGCCCGACCTGATGCGCCCGACCTCGAACCGCAACATCATCGAGAAGATGGCGCAGACCATCGTGCACGACACCGCGGAGCGGCCAAGCCTGCCACCGAATTTCGCCCCGGCGCCGTTCTCCGAAGTACTGCTGCTGTCGGACTTCTGGAGCCCGGTCGCCGAGATCCGCCGCATCATCGGCCACATGGCCGCGAACGGCGCCCGGGGCCACGTCGTGCAGGTGGTCGATCCCGCGGAAGAGAGCTTCCCCTATAGCGGCCGCGTCGAATTCATCGAATCCGAAGGGCTCGGCCGCATCACGGCCGGGCGGGCCGAGACATGGCGTAACGATTACCAGTCGCTGCTCGCCGCCCATCGCGCCGGCCTGCGAGCGGCCTGCGAGCGGTTCGGCTGGAGCTTCACGGTCCATCGCACCGATCGCGGACCGACCGAGCTTCTGTTTGCGATCCATGCCCGGATGGGCGCGGGCACTCACGCCATCGTTGCGGGCGGTCAGCTGGCGCGTGCCGATCTGGACGCCGCGCCATGATGCCGGCCTTGCTGTCCTCCTTTCCGCTCGGCTTCGCGCAGCCGCTGATCCTGCTCGGGCTGCTGGGGTTGCCGGTGTTGTGGTGGCTGCTGCGCCTCGTCCCGCCGCGCCCGCGACAGGTCAATTTCCCGCCGACGCGGCTTCTGTTCGAGATCGCGCCGAAGGAGGAAACACCGGCGCGGACGCCATGGTGGCTGACGCTGCTGCGGCTCCTGCTGGCGACGCTGATCATCATCGCCGCCGCCGGTCCATTGTGGAATCCGCCGATCGCCAGCAGCAGCCGGGCAGCGCCCCTTCTGGTGCTGCTCGATGACGGCTGGCCGGCAGCGGCCGCCTGGGACGAGCGCATCCGTACCGCGGACGAGATCGTCGCGCGCGCCGATGCGGACGGGCGCGGCGTCGCGCTGCTGCCGCTGTCCGAAACCGGGCGCGAGATTTCGCTGCAGACCGCGGGCGCCGCCCGCGCGCAGATCAAGTCACTCAAGCCCAAGCCACAGACCGTCGATCGCGTCGATGCGCTGCCGGTGATCTCGCGCTTCCTCGCCAATGCGTCCGATGTCGAGGTGGTCTGGCTGTCGGACGGCGTCGACATGGGCAAGGCCGGAGATTTCGTGCGCGGGCTTGCGCAGGCCGCCGGCAATCATCCGATCACCGTCGTCGATGGCGGCATCGCCACGCCGCATGCGCTCGCCGCCGCCGACAATGCTGCGAGCGCCCTCACCGTCATGGTGTTGCGCGCGCAGACCGGCGGCGCCGAGAACGGCATGGTGCACGCCATCGACCTCAAGGGCCTGCCGCTCGGCGAGGCGCCGTTCGCCTTCAAGAGCGGCGAGCGCGAGGCGACGGCGACGATCGATCTGCCGGTCGAGATCCGCAACGACGTGGCGCGGCTCGAGATCACCGGCGAGCGCTCGGCGGGCGTGGTGCAGCTTCTCGATAAGCGCTGGCGGCGACGGACCGTCGGCGTCGTCTCGGGCTCTGCCGCCGACCGCTCGCAGCCGCTGATCGGCGCGAATTATTACCTGCAGCGCGCGCTCAGCCCGTTCGCCGATGTGCGGCTCGCCGAAGGCATCGCGCCCGCCGAAGGCGTGTCACGTTATCTCGATCAGAAATTGCCGATGATCGTCCTTGCCGATGTCGGCAACGTCGCCGGTAGCGCGCGGGCACGTCTCAACAAGTGGATCGAGGATGGCGGCATCCTCGTGCGCTTCGCCGGACCGCATCTGGCGGCCGAGGACGATGACCTGGTGCCGGTGAAACTGCGCCGCGGCGGCCGCATCCTTGGCGGCAGCCTGAGTTGGGACAAGCCGCAGCAGCTTGCCGCCTTCTCACGGGACAGCCCGTTCGCCGGCATGACGGTGCCGAACGACGTGACCGTGACCCGCCAGGTTCTGGCGGAACCGGATGCCGACCTCAATCGCCACACCTGGGCGACGCTTGGAGATGGCACCCCGCTCGTCACCGCGCAGCGCCGCGGCAAGGGCCTCATCGTGCTGTTCCACGTCACCGCCGATACACGCTGGTCCGACCTGCCGATCTCCGGCGCCTTTGTCGACATGCTCAAACGCCTGGTCGCGCTCGCCGGCTCATCGCCGACTACTCCTGCGGGCGGTGAGGCGCAATCCGCGGCGAATGTCCAGGTCGTGCCGCCAACGCGGGTGCTCGACGGCTTTGGCGCCTTCGCGCCGCCGCCGCCGTCCGCACGGCCGATTCCGGCGAATTTCTCGGGCCGTGCCAATGCCGAGCACCCGCCCGGGTTCTACGGCCCGCCGGAAGGACTGGTGGCGGTCAATACGCTCGATCCAGCCGACCGCCCGGCGCCGGTCGACTTCTCGCCGCTGCACGCCCAGCACGATGTCTATCGCCACAGTGAGCCGCTCGACCTGCGCGGCCCGATCTTCCTCGCGGCGCTGCTGCTGCTCGCGCTCGACGCACTCGTCATGTTGGCAATCTCCGGCGGCCTCCCCTCGTTCTCCCGCCGTCGCGCCGCCGCCGTAGTCGCGGCCGGGGTTCTGGCATTGCCGCTGATGAACGCTCCGCCCGCCCGCGCCCAGCCGCAACCATCGGAGGCGAGCGACCAGTTTGCGTTGAAAGCAACGCTGCAGACGCGGCTCGCCTATGTGGTCACGGGAAATGCCGAAGTCGACGAGATCAGCAAGGCCGGCTTGCAGGGACTGACGCTGTTCCTGGCGCAGCGCACCGCGCTCGAAGCCGGCGAGCCGATCGGCCTCGATCCGGCGCGCGACGAGCTCGCTTTTTTCCCGTTGATCTACTGGCCAGTGCTCCCCGATGTCGCCAAGCCGTCGCAAGAGACGCTCGACCGCATCGACACTTACATGAAACGCGGCGGCACCATCTTGTTCGACACGCGCGACGCGCTCGACGCCGTGCCGGGACAAAGCGCCAATACGCCCGGCATGGTGGCGCTGCGAACGATCCTGTCGTCGCTCGACATTCCCGAGCTCGAGCCGGTGCCGCGCGATCATGTGCTGACCAAGACCTTCTTCCTGCTGCGCGACTTCCCGGGCCGCTACACCGACGGCCAGCTCTGGGTCGAGGCGCTGCCCGACGAGGGCGGTGAGGACGTCAACCGCCCGGCGCGCGCCGGCGACGGCGTCTCCGCCATCCTGATCACGTCGAACGACTTCGCCGGCGCCTGGGCGATGCGTCCCGACGGCCAGCCGATGCTGCCGCTCACGCCAGGCGATCCGCGTCAGCGCGAGTATGCTTTCCGCGCCGGCGTCAACATCGTGATGTACGCGCTCACCGGTAACTATAAGGCGGACCAGGTCCACGTTCCGGCGCTGCTGGAACGCCTGGGACAATAGGAAAGCGCGACGATGAACCTCGGAGTCTCATTCTCTCCGCTGGTGCCGGCCTACGTGGTGTGGACGGCGTTCGGCGTCGCCGCGCTGCTCGCCGCGACCCTGCTGATCGCCCGCAGCCGCGGCGCGCTGATGCGCGCGGTCGCGATGACGCTGATGGTGCTGGCGCTTGCCAATCCGTCGTTCACGCGCGAGGACCGTGACCCGCTGCCGTCGGTCGCGGCCGTGATCGTCGACAAAAGCCCGAGCCAGGATTTCGGCGACCGCGCGCAGCAGACCGAAGCGGCGCGCCAGGCGATCGTCGACCGCCTGCATCGCATCCCCGGACTCGACGTGCGGGTCGCCGAGGCCGGACAGGCCGACGGCGAGACCGACGGTACCCGGCTGTTCGCGGCGCTGTCCTCCACGCTGTCGGACGTGGCGCCGGATCGCGTGGCCGGCGTCATCATGATCACGGACGGCCGCGTGCACGACGTTCCCGCGAACGCCGCGGCGCTCGGCCTGTCGGC